>CALBMW010000441.1 GCA_937896275.1 uncultured Myxococcales bacterium | reverse complement strand
CTCACCCGAGACCTGCAATGGCCAGGACGACGACTGCGACGGCGCCACCGACGAGGCCGTGACGCGGTCCTGCGCCACCACCCCCTTCACCTGCAGGCCGGGCACTCAGACCTGCGTCGATGGCGCTTGGCGAGCGGCCTGCGAGGGCGAGGTTCCGGGCGCGGCCGAGACCTGCGACGACGTGGACAACGACTGCGATGGCCGCGTGGACGAGGACTTCGACCTGGTCAGCGACTTCGCGAACTGCGGCAGTTGCGGTCACGCGTGCGGCGTTCGGCGGTCCGACAACTGCCAGGCCGGCGCCTGTCGCTGCGGCGACGAGCCCCTGTGCCCCATCGCCGCACCGTGCCTCGGGGGCTTCTGCGAGGAGGCCTGTCCGAACGGCATCTGCCCCTGAGGGCTTCCCCTCGGAGTCCCGACCGAGCGCAGCCCGGTCAGCCCTCGTCGCCCAGCAGCCACCAGAGGCCCACGCCGACCCCGATCGCCCCCATGCCGGCCAGCCCGTAGGTGGCGCCGAGGAGCCGGTTCGCGGCCCCCTCGTGATCGTCGTAGTCGCCGCGCGAGCGCGCCGCGTCGCGGGCGTCGGCCTCCGAGAAGGCCTGCGCCAGGAGCAGCGCGGACGCGGCCAGCGCGACCCCCCCCGCACCGGTCGCGACCCAGCCCCACACGCGAACCGGGCGACGCGCGGGCGCCCCCTCCACCGCCGCCGCGACCCCGGGAGCGACCGCCGGCTCCAGCCGCACCTGCACCGTCGCGCCACGCCCTGGATCGAGCTGAAAGGCGGGGCGCGCCACGCGATAGCCGTCGAGGCGAAGCTCGGCGAAGTGGGGGCCGGCGAGCAGCCGCGTGCGCAGCGGCGTGACGCCCGCGCTCGGCCCTCGCCCGTCGAAGTGGACCGAGGCCCCGGCCGGATCGCTCGACACCACGACCGGGGGCCGCAGGCGCGCCACGGTGGCTTCGGCCGCGGCCCGCTTGGCGGCCGGAGGATCGCTCGCCAAGTAGCGTTCGAAGGCGGCCACCGCGGCCGCGTATTGCCCCATGTGCTCGAGGACGACGCCCTGGTTGGCGATGAAGCCGGGCTGCGGGTCCTCGGCGTGGGCCTGCTGCAGAAGCGCCAGCGCGCGGGCCGCGTCGCCCCCCACCATGGCGGCGTCCGCCAGGGACTTCAGGTGCGCCGCCCGTCGCGGATCGGCCACCGCCGGTGTCGGCCGGAAGGTCGCGGCGAGCAAGGCCAGGAAGAAGGCGAATCGCATGGCGCCGTTGTACTCCCAGGGCGCCCCTCATGGGGAGCGATTGGCCCAGTCGAGACGCCGAGTCTACACTCGACGGGCCGTGCACGGAGACCCGCCCAGCATCCAGGACCCCCTCGTCGGCACGCTGGTGGCGGGCCGCTACCGCATCGACGCCGTGATCGGCAAGGGTGGCTTCGGCCTGGTCTTCAAGGCGGCCGACGCCCGCCTGCACGGTCGCCCCTGCGCGGTGAAGGTGCTGATGGGCTTCGACGCGGGCCGCGAGGAGCGCGCCCGTTTCGAGCGCGAGCGGCGCATCATCTCGATGCTCCGCGGCGGCCACGTCGTGCAGGTGCTCGACTCGGGCGAGCTGGCCGACGGCCGACCGTACATCGTCATGGAGTTGCTCGAAGGCGCCACCCTCGGCGACCTCGTGCGACAGCAGGGGCGCGTCTCGCCGCGCCGCACCGTGCGCATCGCTGACGCGATCCTCGACGCCCTGCAGGAGGCCCATGACGCGGGTGTCGTGCATCGCGATCTGAAGCCCGGCAACGTCTTCCTGGTTCAGACGCCCGATGACCCCATGTTCCCGAAAGTACTGGACTTCGGGATCGCCAAGGTGACCGAGGGCGAGGAGGATGACGCGACGCGGGCCCAGGGCGCGCTGGGCACGCCGCGCTACATGGCGCCCGAGCAGTTTCGCGGCAAGGCGGTCGACGCGCGCGCCGATCTGTACTCGCTGGGCGTCTTGATGCACCTGCTCATCGCCGGCCATCCCCCCTTCACCGGAGCTCGCGAGGCCGTGCCGGCCGAGATCGGTGGCCTGCCCGCGCACGCTCGCGTGGCCTGGCAGCACCTGCACGCCACTCCGCCGCCCCTGCTCAACGCGTCGCCGGGGCTGTCCGACGTGATCGAGCGCCTGCTCGCCAAGCACCCGGAGCACCGCTACGCGCACACCATCGCCGTCCGCGCCGCCCTGCGCGCGACGCCCGAGGCCAATGGCGTGCTGGGCCCGGCGGGGGAGGGGAATCCGGCCGACACGACGGGGCTCGACGTCCTCGATCCGCTGCCCAGTGGCGCGACGCCGCTCGTGGAGGACGGCCGCTCCTCCGCGCCGATCCTCCTGCTCGTCTCGGTGGGCTTGCTGGCCGCCGTCGCGGCGTCGCTGGCGGTGTGGCTGACGCTTCGACCGCCGCACGCCCTGGACGAGGTCCCGATCAGCTCGAGCGCCGGCGCCGACGCAGCCGCAGCCGCGCCCGCGCGAGGGGTGGAAGGCGTGGCGCTTTGCCGTCGGCGGATCGAGACCATGCCGCCCGGGGCGCGGGTCAGCCACCTCGGGCGAACCCTGGGCTACACGCCGTCGGTCATCAGCCGCCCCTGCACCGAGGTCTGGCAGGTCGAGGTGAGCGCCCCCGGGCGCCCGCCGGTGCAGGTCGTGCTCGACACGGACATCGAGCCCCTGCAGATCGATCTGGACGCTCCAGCTCCTCGCGACGCGGGCGCCCGGGTCATCAGCCGCCGACCCCTGACCTTGCCCGCGCGTCGCCCGCCGGCGCCGCCGCCAAAACCGCAGGGCGAGAGCCCGCTGTTCTACTGATGGGGCACCGCTGATGGGGCACCGCTGATGCCGAGCCGGTCCGATCGCTGGCGCCGCCGCGCGCTCTGGGTCAGCCTCGTCGCGGCGACGGTCTGCTGCACCTGGGCATGGTGGGGGCCGTGAGCCCCACGCGGCGGCTCGTACCCGCCCTGATCGCGTCGCTGACGCTGGGCTTGGCCCCCTTCGCTCCCGAGCCGCACGTGGTGGGCAAGGTGCGCTGGCTGCTGGGTGGCGGCGGCGGCATGGGTCCGACGGACATCTTCGACCTGGCAATGCACGCCGCCCCCTGGATCTGGCTGCTCGTCGAGCTCGGGCTGAGCGCGCGCGCCGCCTCCGCGCGTCGCCGCGTCTGAGGCACTGAGGCAATGCACTCCGTCGGGCCACGGCGGGCCGACGCTGCTAGACTGCCCCAGGCTCACCGCTTGGACTGCGATTGCTCATGAAGCGCGGCATCTCACAGTGGTTGACCCGACCGGCCGTCCCGGCGCACGGACAGGGCACCGTGGCTGACGGCGGTACCGTCGCGCCGCGAGCCCCCAGGCCCTCGCCCGCCCACCTGCTCCAGGCCTCGGTCATCGAGCGCTTCGGCGATCGCGGTGAGATCGGGCGCGGTGGCATGAGCTCGGTGCGGCGCGCCTTCGATCACAGCCTGCAGCGCGACACCGCGCTGAAGATCCTCGATCCCCGCATGGGCGACACGGTGGATCGCGCCGCGCGCTTCGTCGAGGAAGCGCGTGTGACCGGCCAGCTCGAGCACCCCGGCATCGTCCCGGTGCACGAGCTCGGCAGCGACGAGGAGGGCACGCTCTACATCAGCATGAAGCTGGTGCAGGGCCGCAACCTCGAGGAGCTGATCGACCTCGCCGGGCCAGGTCGCCTGCTCCCGGGCCGCCTCGCCGAGTTCCTGCGCGTCTTCGCCAAGGTGTGCGAGGCGGTGGCGTTCGCGCATGATCGGGGTGTCATCCACCGCGATCTTAAGCCCGCCAACATCATGGTCGGCGCCTTCGGGCAGGTCTACGTGATGGACTGGGGGATCGCGCGCCTGCTGCCGGGCAGCGCCGCGGCGGAGGCCGCGCGGCTCGACGACGAAGGGGCGGCGACCGCCGAGGAGCAGCATGGCGATGTGATCGGCACGCCCCACTACATGGCGCCCGAGCAGGCCCGCGGGCAGCACGACGAGCTCGACGCGCGCACCGATGTCTTCGCCCTCGGGGCCACGCTCTACCACATCCTCACCGGTCGGCCGCCCTATGGCGGGCGCACCGTGTTCCAGGTGCTGATGGCCGCCACGCGCCGTCGCCTCGAGCCCCCCGAGGCGGCCGTCACCGACGGCAACGTCCCACCGGCGCTCGCCCGCATCTGCATGAAGGCGATGGCCGCCGATCCGGCAGAGCGCTATGGCGACGCGCTCGAACTCCAGCACGCGATCGAAGCGTTCACCCAGGGCAACTGGCACCTGCCGACGCGCGCCTTCGAACCCGGCACCCGCATCGTGCAGCAAGGTGAGGAGGGCGACGCCGCCTACATCATCGTGACCGGACGCTGCGGCGTCTTTCGCGAGTCCGACGCAGGCGCGCGGCAGCTCATCCGCGAGCTGGGCCCCGGCGAGGTGTTCGGCGAGACCGCGGTGTTCTCGGACAAGCCGCGCACGGCCACCGTCGAGGCGCTCGACGCGGTGACCGCGATGGTGGTGACGCGCGAGACGCTGGTCGAGACGGTCGGCCTCAACTCGTGGGTGGGCACCTTCGTGCGCGCCCTGGCGGATCGCTTCCGCGAGGTCGACGCGCGCCTGCGCACGCTCGAGGCCGAGCGGGCGACCGACCCGGGGCCGAAGGCGTAGGCGCACCGCGGTCATCCCCCCCCGTTGGCTCGCCCGCCATGCAATCCCGCCCGGAAGCGGCTACCGTGGCCTCGAGAGACGCTCTTTGGGAGGGTGCCGTCATGGGAAACCTTGTCACCGTAGGCCTGCTGACCGACCTCACCAGCAAGGCCGAGAAGGCCTCCAGCGGCGTCTGGCGCCCGGTCGGGCGGTCGGTGCTGGCGGGCGACAAGCCCATCGCCGAGGCCTCGCTGATCGATCGGGGGACGCCGGACGAGGCGCGGGCCAACGCCGCCCACATGGCCGCCGCCTCGCCCAGCAACGTGCTGACGCTGATCCACGAGATCCACCGCCTGAAGCTCGAGGTCGCCGGGCTCGAGGATCGGGCGCTGGCGGCGGAGCAGGTGCGGGACGCCGCCGACGATGAGCTGCGGCGGACGCGCGCCACGCTGGGCGCGGTGACGTTCCCGTCCCGGCCTGAGGTGAAGGCCGTGATCGACGATCTGGTTCAGCGCATCGCGGAGGCCGCGCCCGAGTGCGCGGGATGGGCGCGGGAGCTCGGGGCGGTGGCCGTGGCGCGGTCGGAGCCGCCCGCCGGCTGACGAGCGGCCCGGATCAGCCCGGGGGCAGCGTGTCGAAGTGCTCCCGCAGGATCTCCGTCTCATTGGCCCGCCGCAGCTTCCGAAGCGCCTGGGCTTCGATCTGGCGGATGCGCTCGCGCGTGAGGTCGAACACGGTGCCGACCTCTTCGAGGGTGTGATCGCGGCGCACGCCGATGCCGAAGCGCAGCCGCAGCACCTTGGCCTCGCGCGGCGTGAGCGCCTCGTCGAGCACGCGGTTGGTCTCCTCGCTCATCAGGCTGCGGGCGGTCGTGTCGACCGGCGAGACCACCGCGCCGTCCTCGATGAGCTCGCCGAGCGTGGTGTCGTCGCCGACGGGCGTCTCGAGCGAGACCGACGAGCGCCCCACCTCGAGCGCGCGCCTCACGTGCTCCTCGTCCACCTCGAGGCGCCGCGCGATCTCGGCCGGCAACGCGGGCCGCTGCAGGTCGTGCTCCAACTCGCGCGCGGTGCGCGTGACCTTGTTGATCAGCTCCATCATGTGCACGGGCACGCGGATCGTGCGGCCCTGATCGGCGATCGCGCGGGTGATGGCCTGGCGGATCCACCACGTCGCGTAGGTGCTGAACTTGTAGCCGCGCTTCCACTCGAACTTGTCGACCGCGCGCATGAGGCCAATCGAGCCTTCCTGAATGAGATCGAGCAGATGCGGACCGCGGTTGCGGTAGCGCTTGGCGATGCTGACCACCAGCCGCAGGTTCGCCAGCACCATCTCGTCCTTGGCCTGCGTGAGCGCGCGCTGGTGTCGCTTGATCTCGCCGACCACCGCCGAGAGTTCTTCGACGGTCATGCCGAAGGAGGCCTCGAGGTCGACCACGCGCTTGCGGGCGCGCCGAACGCCGCGAGCCAGCTCCGCCCAGCCGCGCGCGTCGAGGCCGCTGGCCTCGGAGGGCACCTCGGTGTCGAGCAGGGTGTCCGGGTCGAGGCCCGCCATGGTGCCGCACTCGCCAACGAAGGCCTGCCAGTCCCGGACCTCGTCGCGGCCCCGCGCGAGCTGCTCGACGATGCCCTCGACCACGGCCCAGTTGACCGAGAGGCGCTGGACCAGATCGATGAGCTCGGCGTCGTAGTCGCGGTTCTTGCGGCGCTCGGTCTTGGTCTCGCGGTTGGCGCTGCGTTGCCGAGCCCGGGCCACGCGCCGCAGCTCCTCGGCCACATGGTTCATCAGCGCCTCGCCGGTCAGACCGGTCTCCGGGTCCGGCTTTCGGTTCGTGCCGCCGTCCAGCACGTCGCGGAGGGCCAGGTGGCCCTCTTTGACCTGCCTCGCCAGATCGGCGAAGGAGCGCACCCCCGCCTCGGTGGACAGGAGCCCGTGGAGCACCCCCTCGCGGGCGGCCTCGATGCGTTTGGCGATCGCGACTTCCTTCTCGCGGTCGAGCAGCGCGACGCAGCCGATACGCGAGAGGTAGATGCGGACGTTGTCGA
>CALBMW010000440.1 GCA_937896275.1 uncultured Myxococcales bacterium | reverse complement strand
CCCCGCCGCCGCCCGGACCACCGCGACGCTCCTGCGCCTCGTTGACGGTCAGCGTGCGGCCGTCGAGTTGCGCACCGTTCATCTGATCGACGGCGTTCTCGGCATCGCTGCTCTCAGCGAAGGTAACGAACCCGAAGCCACGGCTACGGCCCGTGTCGCGCTCGGTGATGACCTTGGCGTCGGTGACCTCACCGAACTGCTCGAAAGCGGCGCGCAGACCGCGATCGTCGGTCCCCCAACTCAGGCCACCGACGAAAAGCTTCTTCGACATCTCTTCCTCACTCTCCTCGGCGCCAGAAAATCCGGTGCGCGGCGCCGTCTTGCATGGGGCCCCGGTCCATTTGGAGCCCGTAGCGACCCTCGACAAGGTCGCGGTTTCAACCTGACCCCCCGATCGAGGGTCTACGCGCGTCGGAAACCGTCAGGAGAGCCGAAGATGACCCCTAGAGGAGACCGACGCGCCGCACGCCCGTCAATCCCGGGCCAAGTGAAGTTGTCCCCACACTTCGATTGCGCGTCAAGGAGTTTTGACCGCAGGCCGCGACGGTGCATTTCGGAGTCGCTCACGTCCGTCTGCGACGCTCTGGCGGAGGGCGGCCACCTGAGCTAGAAAATGACGCTGCGCTTGCCCGCCGGAGTCACGCGATGCCCCAATCCACTTTGATTCCCGCGCTGTGGGAGCTACCCGAGCGATTGCGTTCCAGGCTCGGCGACGACGTCGGCCGGCAGCGCGCGATGGTCGCCGAAGGACACCTCCTGCTCGTGCTGCACGCCCCGCCCGCGCCCGACGCCGAGACGCGCGAGGCGCGCATCTTCTGGCGTGCCCCCGACGGCGCCTGGCGAGCGGCCCACGGCGGCGCGGGCCTGGGCGTCCTGAAGGGTCACCTCGCGGAGTACGGCCAACGGATCGACGCCCTCGAGGCCGCCGAGGACGCCGCCAGCGATGCCGCCGCCTACTTCGGGGTGCTGCACCAGGCCACCCCGCTGCAGCGCACCGCGCGCAACCTGCACGCCGCCGTGCAGAGCGCGCGCGCCCAACTCCCCGAGGTCCTCGAGCTGATCAACCTGCGGGACGCCGCCTACGCGTTGGAGCGCAACGCGGAGTTTCTGGTCGGCGACACCCGAAACGGCCTCGACTATTGGATGGCCCGGCAGGCCGAGCGCCAGGCCGTCGAGGCGGAGCGGATGGCCCGCGCGGGGCATCGCCTCAACGTGCTGGCTGCCATCTTCCTGCCAACGGCGACGATCGCGTCGGTGCTGGGGATGAACATCCGAAGCGGCTTCGAGGACACCCTGCCACCGTGGGGCCTCCTGGCCGTGCTCGCGCTCGGCGCGGGGTTGGGCGTGGTGGTCAGGAGCAGCCTCGAGCGGCCCTGAGCGGGCGCCGTCACGGCTTGCCCGATCAGGCGTCCGCGCGATCAGGCGTCCGCCGAATCAGTCCCCCGCCAAGGGCGAAGCGCGCGACGTCTCGCGCAACCGCACGGCCACGATTGCTCCCGATGTGAAGGTGAGCGGCGCGTTCGTCCACGTCGCCGCGCCCAGCCCGATGGCGCAGCGCGACTCACGCCCCGAGCCGTGGGGAGGCTCCTACGGCCAGCCAATCCCGGCGCAGGCCTCGAAGGCCGGCGCGCACTCCGTGCCGAAACAGTTGGCGCAGGCCGCGCTCGACGGCGAACTGCACGCGGCGCAACGGTCGGCGGCGCACGCCGCGCCCGCCGCGAAGCAAGCACCGCAGTCGGAGTCCACGGGCACGGCGCCGACGAAGCAGGCCGCGGCGCACGCGTTGTTGTCGAAGCAGTCATCGCGACATTGATCCAGCGTGCCGAAGGCATCGAAGCCAGCCAGCGACGCGGCGTCGTCGGCACAGGCCCCCGCCAGCATCCCGACGTCAGCGGTGGATCCGGCGTCCGGCGAGGCGTCCGTCCCAGCGTCCATCGTGGGGCTCACCGAAGCGTCCATCGAGGCGTCCGAGGCCGCGTCGATCGGCGACCCGTCAGTGACCGGCGGCGTCGGCCGCGTACAAGAGCCCACGGCGCCGCAATCAACGTGCACGCGAAAGCGCCCGCTGCTCGTGCAACCGGCGGGTCCCGTACCATCGAAGGTGCCCTCGACCGTGACGTTGGAGATCGCGCGCCCCTCGAACACGAGTCGAATGGGCCCGTCGTCGGTGGCCTCGTGCGTCTCGAAGGTCACATGATCGCCGCGCACCTGGCCGACGAAGACCTCGAGCGAGCCCACCCGGGGCGGCTGAGCCAGCGACAACGCCCCGGTGACCGGATCATGGTTCACCTCGAGCGGCAGCGAGTGCAGGTCGAAGCTCCGGTCGTCGAAGCGGCCGTCGGCGCAGTGCTCCAACTGGCCGCTGCCGGCGATGACCCACTCGCCCGCCAGCCAGGCGTCGAAGGGCGCCTCGTCGTCCTCACTCAGCGGGTCGCAGGCGGACGCCGCGAGGCCCGCGGCCAGCACCAAACCCCAGGCCGTCGGCCCTCTCCGCATGATGGTCCCCCTCGAAGTCCAGCCCATCTTCGGGACAGCGGGCCTCTGCTTCAAGGACCACGGGTCCAAGGTGTGCCATCCCACGTAGATCGCGGGGCTCTGTCCCGGGTTTCTCGCGGGGCCGACCGCCGAACCGGGGTTGCGTCTCACTGTGGAGGCAGGTCGGCCTGATGGGCACGGAGCGTGCTCCTGGGCGTGACCTGCTTCGGCGCGTCCTGCACGTTCAAGTGCAGTGGGGCGGCGGAGGCTGAGCTGGTGCGTCGCCGCGATGCGACGTTGCCTGCGGGAGGCGTCAGTCGTCCGCGGTGGTGGGCGGATTGACGTTCGAGGGGCGGAGGGTCCACAGGCGCTCGAGGCCGAGGCGGGTGCAGTAGCGGACGATGGAAGCGTGGAGGCCGCGAGTGGCGTCGAGGATGTCGCCGGCAGCAGTGCTGAGGTCGTTGGGGTGGGCGGTGCGGTGCGGCCGGTGGGCGCGGAGCTCGGGGTGGGCAACCATCATCGCCAGTGTCGTGGCGTCGATGGCTGCATGGAGGCACGCGAGGGCCGCGAGCTGTGGGGCGAGGGCGACGTCTCGGAGGCCGGGGTCGCGTCCGTTGAGCATGCCGGACATCTTGCGGTCCATCAGAACAGGGACCAGGGGTCGTCGGGGCCCACGAAGCGTTCGATGGGGGCGCGACGGTGGGCGGTGACGAGCTGGGCGGCAAGGGTGGCGCGGCCGTGGGGATCTCTCGGGCCGGCGGCGCGGAGCCAGCAGGTGGGGACGACGTAGAGATCGTGGCGGGGGAGAACGCAGCGGGCGACGGCGGAGATGTGGCGGGTGCCGCACAACACGACGACGCAGGGGGGCGAGAGCCGCCGGATGAGATCGGTGAGCTCGGCCGCGTGGGTGACGATTCGGACGTCGCGCAGCGGGCCGGCTCCCCGGCGGGTATAGAGGTGCAGCGAGCCGAAGCACCCGGTCACGAGGACGGCGGTGGCAGTGCCTTGGCGAGTGGCCCGGCGAGTGTTCCGGCGCGGGCCGGGCAGCCCCAAGGGGAGCAGGGGCTGTCGCAGGGCGGCGGGTGGGTTGCGGGTCATGGTTGCTCCAATCGAAGTGGGATCCAAGAGACGCCCCGTCGCCGACCTGGCGACGGGCAGACGCTCGCTGGATGGGCTCACCGGGCACCGGCGATGGCGAGACCCATCTCCTCGATGGCGGCTTCGAGGACGTGCTCGTCGACGAAGGTCTGGTCGCGGTGGTGGGCCTCGCGCAGGGCGGTTCGCAGGAGCCGGGAGGCGACGCGTGGGATGCCGTGGCTGGTGCGGAAGAGCAGCTCGAGGGCCGGATCGCTGAGGAGCTTGTCGTGGGCACCGGCAGCGGCGAGGCCGTGGGAGACGAGGGCTGCGAAGTCCTCGCGGCCAAGGGGCTCGAGGTGGACGTGGACGGCGATGCGCATCGCGAGGGCGGCGTGCTGCTGCATGCGCAGGTGGGTGGCGAGCCGCGGCAGGCCGACGAGCCACAGAGGGAAGAGATCACGGCTGTCGAAGGCGAAGTTGAGGAAGCCGCTGAGATCTTCGAGGAAGCGGTCGGAGAGATGCTGCGCCTCGTCGAGGACCAGGACCGGGACGGTGGCCTGCTCGTCGACGAGGTGCAGCAGGGCCTTCTTGATGTCGCTCCAGAGCTGGCTGCGGCGGTGGCTGGGTCGGACGCCGAGCTCCGTGGCGAGCGTCCGGTAGAGATCGAGGGGAGCGACGGCGGTGTCGCACAGGTAGATGACTCGATGGTCGGGGCTGGGCAGCGCGAGGCACAGGTTGCGCAGGCCAGCGGTCTTGCCGAGGCCCGCGGCGCCGGTCAGCACGCCGATTCCACGGTCACAAAGCAGCGTCTCGAAACCGCGGCACAGGCGCCGGTAGCCGTCGGTCTCGCCGAAGTAGGTCTTGCCTCGGGCGTCGCGGGGCAGGGGGTGGCTCCGAAGGCCGAAGCGCTTGCGGTACATGTCAGTCCTCCAGGTCGTCGTGCGTTGCGTCGTCGGAGTCGGCGCCCACCCAGGGGCGGGTGCGCTGGTAGTGCTCGTCGCGGATGAGGCCGAGGGGATCGAGGCCGGTGGGCTCGATGTGCGGCTCGGGGCGGCCCTTGGGGTGGGGCCGGCGTCGGCTGGCGTTGCGGACGCGGTCGAGCAGGACGGTGTCGCTGTGGAAGCGCCCGGCGACGAAGGCCCGCGGCAGGGCCTCAGCGTCGCTGGGGTCGAAGCGGAACTGGACGCGGCGCCCGATGAGCTCGGGCTGCACCTCGAGCCATCGACCGAAGAAGCGCACCGTGCTGTCCTTGCGCACCTTGCGGGTGGCGCGGTGCAGGAAGACTTCGGCGAGGTTCTTGTCCGCCGGGAGCGGGCGCAGGTGGTGGGCCTGCTCGAGCCAGTGCCGAAGCGGCTCGCGCTGTGTCGTGGCGTGGACGCGGGCGTGGTACTCGACGCGCAGCCAGGCCCACAGGGTGGCATTGAGCTCGCCGAGCGGGAGCGGGTGATCGGGCAGCTCGTCCAGGACTTCGTCGCGCACCGTGCGATGCCAGCGCTCGATGACCCCCTTGGCCGCGGCGTCCCGCGGCTCGGTGTAGGTGGTGTCGATGCCGAGCTCGGCGCAGATGGCACGCAGCGACGCGGCCCGATAGGCGGCGCCGCGGTCGACGTAGTAGGCGCGCGGGCGGCCGTACTTCATCAGCGCCTCGCGCAGACCCTGCTCGTGCTCCACGGCGCCTTCGCCGAGGGCGAAGACGCTGTGGGCCATGAAGCGGGTCGCCGAGTCGAGCTGGCTGAGCAGGTAGCTCTTGCGAACCCTGCCGTCCGCGGCGATCACCAGCGGCCCGTGCATCGCGTCGCCGACCCACAGATCGCCAGCGTGCTCGCAAATCCAGGCCAGCCGCGGCTTGTCCTTGGCCGGCCCCCCGGCGCGGGCCGGCCGGGGACCGAGCCCGAGCTGCGCCAGCAGCCGGTGCACGCTGGACTTGCTCAGCTCGTCCACGCGCACGAGACGGGCCCGCACCAGCATCTTGATGATGCGGCGGATGGAGCGTCGGGGCCGCTCGCGCTTGGCGCGCACGATGAGATCGGCGATCTCGGACCGGATGGCGCGGCTATGCCCGCGGTCCCGCCGGTCGCGGGGCTCGAGGCCATCGAGACCGCGGGCCTTGTAGGCGTAGTACCAGCTCTCGATGGTGCGCCAGGAGACGCGCACCAGTTGGCCATCGGGGTGCTCACGTACCCGGGCGGCGGCCTCCTCGCACAGCCCGCGCACGTCGCCGCGCTCGAGCCGGGCGCTGACCAGCGGCCCGAGGACCGTCGCCCTCCAGATCGCCACCTCTCGTCGCTTCTCGTCGTCCATGGGCCAGAGGTCTATCGGAGGGGCGGCGCCAGAGTTGGGGGGATCCGCCGAGCCCTGCCGTTTCGTCTCGACCGAGGACGAGGACACCCGCGCTCACATGAGACGAACCCCCGGCACGAGGCGGTGGAGCAGCGACGCGAGAGCTGCGAAAGGCCGACCCACCGTGCGGACGAGCTCGATGCGGCTCGCGTCGAGGCCCAGCTGCTGCGCGACGCTGACCAGGCTGGGCCGGGCGCTCGTGGCGAACAGTTGCACCAGGAGCCGCGCCGCGCTCGCCAGGCGGGCGAGCCACCGCTGCCGGGTCCGCAGCGACGGGCGGCGGGCGGCCTGCCGACGTGGTGCAGGCGGCGCCTCACCGCAGCCCTCACCAACGAGCGGCCAGTGGTACCAGAGGTGCCGAGGGATGAACGCCGGCAGGATCTGCCACCGCGCGTCGCAGGCGGCGCAGCCGTAGCGAACGATCGTCACCGTCGGCGAGCCCGGCTCCTGACAGATCCGCGTCCGATAGTCGTGCACGTGCATCGTCGGGTGCCGGCAGCTCGGGCACTCCGCCGGCCGATAGCCGCTCACGGCGGCGAGCAGCTTCTCGTGCTCGGTGAGATCGACGACCGCTTCCGCGATCAGCGAGCCGCCCTTCTGGCTGGACGGATACGGCCGCGACAGGCACGCTGGCTCGCGCGGCGGGGGGACTCGTTGTTGGGTCATGGGCTCTCCGGACTTCAGCAATCCAGAAGTGCCTGCCCTCGCCGCCCTTCTCCAGTTCTTGCCCCAGCCCCGTCCCGCGGTCTACGCGGGGAGTTCGCTCTGCCGCCCCACCGAAGCCCCTACACGACCCCGGGACGAGCGACGGCTATGCCCCGTGATCTGCGCGAGGTGGCACACCAGGAGCGACTTCGTGCCAGACCGCCGGCGGCGCCGCGATGAGCGATCTCGTAGGTCGCCACCCGCGCCGTCCCGGGGGCCGTCAGGGCGGCGTTCCGCTCGGCGGGAACAGGAAGCGGCGCCGACCGCGTGCGGGCTCGAAGCGGATGGGCGGCCCCCACAGATCGGCGAGCGCACCGGCGCGGAGCACCGCGTCGAGCAGGCAGCGCCCGAGGGGGAGCTGAGCCAGGACCGGGGCAACCACCTGCGCCCGGGCGTTCAGACCCACGGAGGCGGTCAGCTCGCGTGCCGCATCGAGCAGAACCTGCGTTGGCAGGCCAAGCAGCACCGCCAGCTGGCTCAGCGGCTCGATCCGACGGCCATCCAACCCGAGCAGGGCTTCGGCGCAGGCCACACGCCGGCCCTGGGTGCGGCGGCGCCGAGCGTCACCAGCCGGACTGTCGCAGGGCCACAGATCGCACTGCTCTGCGTCGAGCACGGCGCTCAGCATCGTGGCCATCCAGGGCGCGTCACCGCCCAGGAGCTGCCCGTCCTCACTCACCGGCGCGACCGCGACGCGTCCGTAGGGCACGTGCCCGCAGGGGTAGATCGTGAAGGCGTGCCCGTGAACCTTGCACTCGAGCACCAGCAGCCGGTGCTCGGGGCCCGTCGATCGCTCGCGCCAGTGGTTCACGACCAGCCGGCACGTCTCGTCCAGCGCGGCGAACGGGCAGCCGTCCGGCCACGCCGGCACCATGACCTCCGCCTCCGCCTCGTACGGCGTGACGATGAAAGGTCTGCGCTCGACGGCGCTCGAGTCGTGGTAAGCTTCCACCGCCTGACGTGGCCGTCTGGTCGGAGCTGCTTCAGCGCGTCACCGACCGGACGTAAAACCTCGAAGCCCGCGGTGGCCGCCGCGGGCTTCGTTCTTTCTGCTCCGTTACTTCTCGTGATCGCCTACCACGACGGGGGCTCGCCGCGTCAGTGGAACTGCAACGAGAACGCCGCTACCGGGTCAGGGGGATCGCAACGCAATACAGCCCACGCGACCAGGGCCTCGAAAGCGCGCTGGACTTCACGGCGACCATTCTCGATACTCTGCGCCACGGGACTCACCTCCGTCGGTTGTCAGATTTCGCACTCCGATTATCGACGGAGATGAGGCCCGTGTCCCTTGGATTCGGCCCGATTACTCAGCAACTACGCGACTTTGTAGATGTCATGTCGCGATTTGCACCCAAAGGGGTTCTCGGTCGCGACTGCGTGTGCTTCCATGATGTCGGGCCTCCCTCGGCGTCGTATGGAGTTCGCAAGTCGATACGTGCCGGGTCGAGGCCCTTTTTTCTATCCTGTATTCGTGCTAAGTCACTGATCAGATAGGGGAATCTCGCGGCCCGAGAAGATCCGCACCCGAACGATTTTCGCTTGACGTTCAGTCTTCCAATGACCGATTAACGAAATTCGCGCTTGAGAGTCGACAACGAGTGGACGGCATGAAGATGAAGATGATGGCTTGCTGGGTCGTGGCGGCACCGCTGGCGTTCTTGTTGGGAGCCTGCGAAGAAACGGAGTGTGACGATCCGACGCCGGGCTCCGACGCGACGACCTCATGTTCGCGAATCTGCGAGCACCCTGCCACCGACGGTATGATTCTGTGCGACGACCTCACGGATTCTGGGGGCATGGTGACGACGGTGGAGTCGTTGACGCCGGCCCTCATGGCCCGCTCCCCGTCGGGTGCATCGCTCCGGTGCTGGAGTACTTCGGCGTGGGGGGCAGTCTCTCCGGGTACCTCATGAACCTCGAAGACTACGAGTGGATCCTCGAGGGCGTCCGCTACGACATCGTTGATGCGCAGGTCAACCTTGACGGCACCGTCTACACCTTCGAGCTTTGGGATGATGCGCATTTCGTACCGGGGAATGTCATAGTCAGCTACTTCTCCGGCACAGGAATCCGCAAGACCGTGACGGTGTACAAGAACAGCGTCTTCTTGATGAAGTTGACGTTTGGCCTCGACATCACCGGCCGGCCCGACGAGGTGGAGTGGAACTGGGGCGCGAGCTCGTGGGAGCTTGACTTCACGAGTTGGGACTCGTACGACAGACCAAAGGCCGGCAGCGGCGACTCTCAGACCTACACTGCGAAGTATTCCACTCACGAACTCTGCACGCCCTGATGCGGCTCCTTGCGATCGTGCTTTCGGGTGCCATAGTGGGGGGCTGCGTGGAAGACCCAGGCCCTCCTTGCTCCGATCCGGTCGAGGGCATCGACGCTGGGGCGGGTGCAGGGGAGGACTCAGTCCTAGCGTTCCAGCTGCGCTTTGACTTGGCGGACAATGGTTCGATGCAGGCGGTCATTGCGCGATCCGAGGGAGCCTCGTTGCGGATCGAGACGAGCGATGGCGGCGCCGACTGTCCCGGCGACACCGTGATCGAGGTTTTTCGCGCCGATGAGCTCTTCGCCGAGGATGATGACCACGGCGTCCGGACTTGTTCCCTTGTCGAGCTAACTGAGGTCCCCGCGGGGGAGTACCGGATCGTCGTTCGAGAGTTCATGGGGGTCGCTCTGCGCGACGTCTTTGTCTCAGTGTCGGACCGGCTTCCCCCTTAGGAGCTTCCCCCATCCGTGATCTGTTAGTAATGATTTCAAGTACTTAGCCCCGCAAGCCAAGC
>CALBMW010000439.1 GCA_937896275.1 uncultured Myxococcales bacterium | reverse complement strand
CCTCGGAAGAGGCTGGGCGCACACTGCGCGCGCAGCCGGGCTTGGGGGTGGGCGCGCTGCGCCCGGCCGACGGACCCGTCACGCGCCTCGAGATCGTCGGCACCGAGGGCGAGGCGCGCGAGGCCGCCGCGCGGGAAGTGCGCGCGCGCTGGGCAGACGCGGCTTGGCCGGTCGCGCCGCCGCCTCTCTCGGAGATAAGCGTCGTCGTGGCGCCCGAGGCAGGCCGACTCGGTGTGAGCGCGACCGCGGTCGCGCAGGCCGTCCGCGACGCCGTCGATGGCCGCAGGGTGGGGGCGGTGAGGCGCTCGGAGGGTGAGCTGCCGGTGTGGCTGCGCTGGGGCGATCCCGCAGACAATCCCGCTTCACTGCAGGCGCTCAGGCTGAGCACGCCCGGCGGCGCCGAGGTGTCGTTGGCGTCCGTCGCGACGCTCCGCGAGGCCACGGCCCCGGCCGCGCTGCTGCGGTGCGACGGTGTGCCCTGCGACCGGATCGACCTGCTGGGGATCGAGGCCGCCGCTGCGCGCGCGGTGTTGGCCGGGATCGAGCTGCCCGCCGGCGTGTCGGTGACGGTGGAGGCGCGGCGCTGAGCGGGGCTCGTGGCGGACGGCGCGGGCCGCCCGGTAGGGGCGTAGTCGCCGAGTCGGCGGGGCCGAGCCGAATGCCGAGCGCCGAGATCCAAGGGCCGCGTGGCGACGCCTGCGCGGAGGTCGGGCACCTGCCGCGCCGCGATGGTCGGCCGCGGCGCGCGCCTGCTATGGTCCACCGGGTTCAAGGTCCACCGGGTTCAAGGTCCACCGGGTTCGAAGGCGGTGCGCTGCGATGGAGGCTCCGATGCGTGGTGCGTGGTGGCTGAGCGCCGTTTTGATCCTCGGGTGCGGCGGCGAGGACACGGCCGAGGGTGATGTGCCCGGCGACGACGCGGAGCTCATCGACGCGCGACCGGCAGACGCGAGCGGCGGAGCCGAGCCGGACGCGGCCCCGGGCGATGCCTCGGCGGCGGAGGCCGATGCCGCCGGCGGTGGCCCCGATGCTGCCAGCGCTCAGCCCGACGGCGCCGCGCGTGAGCCCGACGTCGGCCCGCCCGACGCCGCCCCCCCGGGGGGGGACGCACAGGTCGCCGAGCCCGACGCTGCGGCGGCTCTGGACGCCGCTCCGGACGCGATGGGCCCCGACGCTGCCGTGCCGGCGGGCGACGCAGGGCCAGGCGGTGACGCGGCCCAGGGGGGTGACGCGGCGCCGGGAGATGACGCAGGCCCGGCAGGGGACGCGGCCCCGGACGACGCTGACTCCGGCCCCGACGCCGCCGCGGGCGTCCTGCACTTCGCGGGCGGCGACGCCGAGGGCCGGTGGTGCGGTCAGATCGACCTGACCGGGGCCGCGGTGATCCGCCCCGACACGACGCTGACCATCTGCGCGGGCAGCACGATCTCGGTGAGCGGGCCGAACACGCGCATCGACGTCGCCGGCACCTTGCGCGTGGTGGGCACGGCCGAGGCGCCGGTGATCCTCGACGGAGCGGGCGGCTGGGTCGGCCTGCGCGTCGACGGCACGCTCGACGCCGCGCACCTGACGATCCGCGGCGCCATGACCTGCGTGCAGGGGCTCGCCGACTCGTCGGTGACCCTGTCCCACGCCCTGCTCGACCACTGCGGCAGCGGCTTCAGCCTGGCGAACGGCGCGGCGATGGACCACGTGACCGTGCTGGGCGGCAGCTCACTGCGGGTGTCTGGCGGCGTCCTCCGGATGACCGACTCGCTGGTCGATCTGCTGCACCCCGAGCAGTCGCCCGACTGCACGTCCTGGAGCGGCGGGGGCGCCGTGCTCGACCACGTCCGCATCACCGGCTGCCACTGCCCGCTGCACATCAACCGCGCGCCCGACGGCGTCACGATCAGCCACAGCATCTTCGACGCGGCCGCGTACGCGATGATGATCGCCAGCGCCCAGGCGACGGTGCGCGACAGCTACCTGAGCGGCCGCTTCGCCGACGTGCTGGACATCGGCGCGGGCGACGGCGTCGACGCCGACATCGGGGGCAACTACTACGACGGCGCGGCGCCCGCGGTGGACACGGCCAACCCTGGGCAGTTCAGCGGCGCGGGGGACTTCCTGGCGGACCGTCCGGCCGACCTGGGCCCGCGCGACTGAACCAAGCCGCAGTCCGGCTACGGGTCCCGGTACACGTCGCTGCAACCTGTCCCGGTACACGTCGCTGCAACCTGTCGGGCAGGTGCACGTCGCAGCGACCTGTCCGCCCGCACCAGGCCTCAGCGCGTATGCATCAGGTGGGCGCGTTCGCTCGGCAGATCGCGGCCGTCCAGCAGCCCCGTCACCGCGGGCGACGCGTCGCCGAGCAGGTGGTGACGCGCGAAGGCCAGCACGTAGGCCTCGATGATCGCGTGGCCCTCGGGGCCGGGCAGCGTGCCGCAGGTGCCGAGCGTGAAGGACAGGTGGCAGGCGCCCTCGATGTCCACCCACACCACGTCCAAGCCCGCGAATTGCGGCCAGATTTCACCGACGCCCTGGGGGTCTGCGGTGCCAGTCATCCAGAGCACCGGCGCCTCGACCGCGTCCTGCCCCCCTTCGCCGTACCAAGTCCCGCGGAAACCACCGGCGAGCGGCACGACCCCCACCACGCGGGGATCGCGCAGACCCGCGGCGAACACCGCGCGGTCCGCCGCATCGCAGGGGCCCTCGAACGCCTCGGCGGCGCAGCGCGCGTCGATCGCCTCGAGGTCGAAGGCGGCGCCCGCGAGCGCCCACATGGTGTAGGTGCCGCGCGAATGGCCCGCGGCGATGACGTGGTCGGTCGCCAGCCGCCCGGCCAGGGCGTCCTCGACCGGCAAGCCCGCGAGCGCGTCGAGCGTGGCCGACAGATCCGCGGGGCGATGCACGTAGTGGGCGAAGTGATCCTCGCCGTCCACATCGCGCAGCGTGTTGTCGGTGTGATCGGGCGCGGCCATCACCCAGCCGTGGCTGGCGAGTCGGCGCGCGAGGTGGGCGGCGTCACCACCGAAGCCACGGTCTCCATGTGAGTAGACCAGCACCGGGTAGCCGCCGACGTGGGCGGGCGGCGCCGGGGGCGCGTCGGTGTGCACCACATGGTCGAGCTGAATGCCCAGATAGCGGGCCGGACCACCCTGCTCACTCCACGTCGGGTACCACACGTTCACCGTGAGCGCGCGGGGGCCCGTCGAGCCGGGCGGCTGGTAGGTGATCTCGAGCGTCCGGTAGCCCACATGGAAAGGACCGTCGGCCTGCACATCGAGCGCCGCTGGATCGACGGCGGGCGGCGCAGCGTCTGCTGCCGTGGCGTCCGGCGCGGCGTCGGCGAGCGCCACGTCCTGCGCTGCCCGCGCGTCGACCCCATCATCCGCGGCCGCGTCTGCCCCCGCCGCGTCGAGCCCGGTCGCGTCCGGTGAGCCCCCACCGAGCATCGCGGCGTCGGGCGCGGCGGCCTCGGACCCGTCGTCACACCCCGACAACGATGCGCCCAGCAGCGTCGCCATCCACCACGCGCGGCTCGTCATTGGCCTTCGTCCCCGCTCGGCGCGCCGCGCGCGGGCCCACCCGACAACGCCTCGATCAACGTCTGCCCACCCACTCTGTCCGCCTCCTGCTCGTCGCTCATCACCTGCTCCACGTCATCAAGGCTCCGCCGAGGTCGAGCCGGGCGGCACCGGCGGCGTCGGCGCCTTGGGCGCGGCCACCTTCGGCGCGGGCGCGGCCGGTCCCACCGATGCGCCCTCCTCTGCGGTGTCGTTCGGCAGCGACCGCACCGCTCGAAAGCCCAGCGCGTCGTTCCGCCCGACCGGCGGCACTCGGCTGCGCAGCGCCACGCGCATCGTGGCCGCGTCGCTGCTCCAGGCGCCGCCGCGCACGGCCCGCTCGTAGCCCACCGACCGCACGGGATCGACGCTCGGACGGTGCGGGTACGCGCCGAACGCGTCCCACGTCCACTCCATCACGTTGCCCAGCACGTCGCGCAGGCCCCACGGGTTGGCCCGCACGCCCCCGACGGGCTGGGGCGCGCACGTCAGCGCCTCGCCGTGCGCGCGCTCCGGCCAGCCGGTGCACTCGACCGCGCCCTCGATCGTCGATCCGCTGTTGCCGCCGTACCATGCGAGGTCCTCGAGCACGGGCGCGTCGTTGGCGCCCTTGATGATCAGGTCGCCGCCCCACGTCGCCGAGCGGGTGCCGGCGCGCGCGACGTACTCCCACTCGGCCTCGGTCGGCAGCCGGTAGCCCGAACAGCTCGTGCCGCGAAAGCCGACCTCGCACACGTAATCACCCACGCAGACCCGCGACGCGGCCTCGGGGCAGCCGCCGCCGAGCGTGCCGCGGCAGCCGGTCAGGATGTAGCACGGCGTGAGCCCCTCTTTGATCGACAGCCGGTTGAGCCACTCGAGGGCCTCGAACCAACTCACCCTCTCCACCGGGCAGCGCTCGCCGCAGGCCGTGAAGTGGGAGGGGTTGCGCCCAACCAGGCCCCGCCACTCCCGCTGGGTGACCTCGGTCACCTTCACCATCAGCGCCCTCGAGAAGCTGGCTTCGACCTGCTTCTCGTTGCGAAATCGACCCGCCTCGCGACGCGGTGATCCCAGGCGCAGGCTGCCGGGCGCGACGCGCACGTAGTCGCCGGGCGCCGGTGGCAGGTAGGGCAGCGGCTCGGGCTCGGGCGTCGTCACCGGCGCGTCCTCCTCGCGCACGCAGCCGCCGTCCTGCGGCGCCCAGCCGCGGGCGCACACGATCTCGCCCTCGCAGGCGCCGCCCACGAACGACTGCCCCGGCCAGCAGCAGTGGCCGGCGCCGTCGGGGCTCTGACCAGCGGGGCAGTTGCCCTTGGCGCAGTCTTCGCCCGACTCGTCCGCGCCATAGCCTTCGGGGCAGTCCGCGAGGCCCACGCAGCGGTCCTGAATGATCGACCAGGCCTGCCCCGGCCAGCAGCACTCGCCGTCCGTGTCTTCGTTGCGCACCTGCCCGATGGGGCACGCCGCGTCGGCGCCCTGCCACGCGGCGGCGGGCGGTGCGCCGAGCGCGACGATCAGGATCAGCGAGACCGACATGCCAGACCCGGTCCGCTGCGGCGCGCGCCCTTCGTCCGTGTGGCGGTGGAGCGACGCATGACTCAGAAGTTCGACACGACCGGCGCGCAGGTCGACACGCCGGCGCCCACGACGCGGCGCCCTGTGTCGTCGGCGGCGGTCACCGTCGAGCCGTCGTTGGGATCGAAGCGCAGGACGCGCGCGGTGTCGTCGCCGCCGAGCGCGCGCGTCGTGATGAAGACGAAGTAGCGGCCGCCCCAGTGCGCGAAGGCCCACGCCGTGGGCTGCTCGCGGTTCTGTGGCAGGTCCCAGCGCATGCTCTCGCCGCCCTGCGCGCGATTCAGTCGGGCCACCGCGCTCTGGCCACCGGGCCGGTAGGCGAAGAGCTCGGCGTTGGCGTTGCCCGTCAGCTCCGCCCCGTACTCCGCGGCCGGCATGGGGCCCACCGGCACCACGCGCAGCGTCGACAGATCGACGCGCGCCAGCACTCCGGCGCCCAGATCGTCCGCCCGGCCCCCCACGATGAACAGGGTCTCCTCGGGGCGGCCGGGGCTGTCGCTCACGAAGCCCATGCCGAAGAGCTCGAAGCCGCCGTCGCCGGGGGTGAAGTCGGTGCGCACGCAAGCGAGCGTCTGCGTGTCGACCCTGAACAGCTCGCCGCTGGTGTAGAGCACGTAGGCGTGGCCGGTGCGGTCGACGGCCATCGAGAAGGGCGACGCCGCGCCCCCACCGAAGTCCCGCCAGGCGGCGCCCGCCGGGCAGGCCAGGCGCCCGCGCCGCTGGAACTGCGCCGTGCGGGGGTCGAAGGTGTGCAGGTCGTCGTCCGAGTCCACCACGTAGATGAGCTCGTTGCCCTCGATGCAGCCGCCGACGCAGGCGCCGTTGGCGCAGCCCTTGTCGCAGGTCTCGATGACCCCGCCGCGACGGCCGTCGGCGCCGCAGACGATGACCTGGTCTGCCTCGCAGAAGGTGGGCATGCCGGGATCGCAGCCCGCGCACCCTGTGCCCGGCACGCAGGTCTCGTCGGCGCCGCAGGTGGCCTGAGCGACGAAGCGCCCCCCCACGCACACGCGATATTCCTGGCCGACGCAGGTGCTGGTGTTGGCCGGGCACGCGCCGGCCCCGGCGAAGGCGCCGCCGTCGGCCAGCACCGTCGGCTCGGCACCGCCGCCGCCGTCGTCGCAGGCGCCGAGCATGAGGAGTCCCAGGAGCCAGAGGTCACGCGATCGCATGGCGCCCATCATGCGCCACGCGCACGGCCGGGGCAAAGCCGAGCGCCCGGGACGGCCCGCGTCAACCGCGGTCCCCCATCTCCCGATCGCGCGCGCGCTCTGGGAATCGGACGCGCCGCGTGGCACGTTGCCCTCGCCATGCCTCGCATCGACCCCCTGCTCCGCATGATCGTCCAGCAAGGCGGCACCGAGATGCGCCTCGCCGCCAACGAGGCCCCGAGCCTCTTTCACGGCAAGACGCAGCTGCGCCTCTTCCTCCCTCCCATGGGCGAGGCCCTGCTGCGCGAGATGGTGCTCGAGCTGGCGCCCGCCGATCAGGCCGCCCTCATGCACGCGGGTCAGACCGCCGGATTCTCTCATCTCGACGCGGAGTTGGGTGGCTTCGAGGTCGAGGCCAGCGTGGCCGATGGCGTCCGCGCGACCCTGCGCCGGCAGGTCCAGGCCGAGGCCCCGTCGGAGGTACCCGGGCCCATCGCCCCCCTGACCGACGCCACGCCCCCCACGCGCCCGACCCGCCGCGGCAAGGGGGCCACGCCGGCCCTGTACGCCCTGCTCGAGGCCGCCGTGCAGCGCGGCGCCACCGATCTCCACCTGGCCGACGGTGAGCCCCCCCGCGTCCGCGTCGACGGCCGCCTCGTGGCGCTGGGCGCCGACCCGACCGACCCCGTGCAAACGCTCATCGGCCCGCTGCTCGACGACGCCGCCCGCAAGCAGGTCGACGCCGGCCGCTCCATCGATCGCTCGGTGGCCGTGCCCGGCGGCCAGCGCTTCCGCCTCAACGTCTATCGCTGCGCCCAGGGCTGGGCCGCCGCCCTGCGCGTGCTGCGCAAAGGCGCCCCGCGCCTGAGCGAGCTGGGCCTGCCGGCCGATCTCTCACCGCTGGCCGAGCGCCCCCACGGGCTGGTCGTCATCTGCGGCCCCACCGGCGCGGGCAAGACGACCACCTGCGCCGCCCTCGCGCGCCACGCCCTCGAGCGCCGCGGCGGCCTGCTGGTGACGCTGGAGGAGCCCATCGAGTACACCTTCGACGCCCCCGCGGGCGCCTTGGTGCGGCAGCGCGAGGTGGGCCGCCACGTCACGGACTTCGCGACCGGCCTGCGCGACGCCCTGCGCGAGGATCCCGATCTCTTGCTGGTGGGCGAGATGCGCGACCCCGAGACCATCGAGTTGGCGCTGACCGCCGCCGAGACGGGGCACCTGGTGCTCACGACGCTCCACGCGCGCTCGGCGTCGTCCGCCCTGGAGCGCATCGTCGACGCCTACCCGGCCGCCCGGCAGCCGTGGATTCGGGGTCAGCTCGCCGGGGTGCTCGAGGCGGTGGTGTCGCAGCGCCTGCTGCCCCGCGCGGACGGGCCGGGCCGCGTGGTCGCGGTCGAGGTCCTGCGCGCGACGCACAACGTGCAGAGCCTCATCCGCGAGGGGCGCACCGCGCACCTCCAGAGCGCGTTGCAGGCCGGGCGCGAGGCGGGCATGGTGACGCTCGAGAAGTCGCTGGCCGATCTGCTCGCCTGCGGCGCCATCACCCGCGCCACGGCCGAGGCCGCGGCCCCGGACGCCGCCAGCCTGGCGGGCTACCTTCGCTGACCATCTGCTGGCGGGCCCGCCCGCCCCGTGAGGGCCCATGTTCGTCCCGGTGCTCGTCGTCGATGCCTTCACGCCCCGGCCCTTCGCCGGCAACCCGGCCGCCGTCTGCATCACCAACGGCCCGGTGGACGAGGCGTGGATGGTCTGCATCGCCCGCGAGATGAACCTGTCCGAGACGGCCTTCCTTCACCCCGAGGCCGAGGCGTGGCGCCTGCGTTGGCGCACACCCACCGTCGAGGTCGACCTGTGCGGCCACGCGACCCTCGCGAGCGCGCACGCGTTGTGGGAGACGGGGCGGCTGGCCCCCGACGCGCCCGCGCGCTTCCTCTCGCGCAGCGGCCCGCTGGGCGCCACGCGCGACGGTGACCGCATCGTGCTCGACTTCCCCGCCATGCCCTGCGCGCCCATGGATCCTCCCGCCGGCCTGCTCGATGCCCTGGGCGTGACCGCCCGGTTCGTGGGGCGCACGCGTGACGACCTGCTGGTCGAGGTGGCCGACGAGGCGACCGTGCGCGGGGCGGCCCCCGACTTCCGCGCCCTGCGCACGCTCGGCACCCGCGGCGTGATGGTCACCGCCCCCGCCGCCTCGCCCGATTACCATTTCGTTTCGCGCTTCTTCGCGCCGGGCTCGGGCATCGACGAGGATCCGGTCACCGGCTCCGCGCACTGCGCCCTCGGACCCTATTGGGGCGCACGCCTGGGCCTCGCCACGATGCGCGCCTGGCAGGCCTCGGCCCGCGGCGGCGAGATCGGGATCGACCTGCGCGGCGAGCGCGTGGCGCTGTCGGGCCAGGCGGTGACGGTGGCGCGCGCCGAGATCCTGGGGCCGGGCTGACCGATGCCGGCGCTGCTCGATCTGCCGCATCACGAAGCCCGGGCGCTGCTCGAGGCGGGCGCCCCGGCGTGGCTGCCCATCAACCCCGTCGAGTACCACGGGCCGCACCTGTCGCTGCACAACGACCATGTGGTCAGCGTGGGGCTGATCGAGGCCCTGCACCCGCAGGTCGCCCCCGAGCACCCGCTGCTGATGTGCGCCGATCTCGAGGCCGGCGCCGAGCCCTGTCCCGGGCCCGGCACCCGCGCCGTCCCCTACCCGCGCCTGCGCAAGCTCGTCCTGGCCGCCTGCGACGCGCTGGCCGATCTGGGCGCCCGCAAGGTCGTGCTGGTCACCTTCCACGGCGCGCCGTTGCACGCGGCCGCCCTGCAGGCCGGTGTGCGCCGCCTGACGCGCCGGGGCGTGCGCGCCGTCGCCCCCTTCGACCTGGTGATGAACGAGATGCTGTCCGCCCGGGGCGAGGATTACGCGGCGCAGCTCGCCTCGATCGCCGACGACGAGGACCGGGCGACCGTCACCGCCGAGCTGCCGACCGACTTCCACGCGGGCTTCTTCGAGACCTCGCTGGCGCTGCACTACGCGCCCGGGACGGTGTCGCCCCTGCACCGGAGGCTGCCCCCCTGCCCCGCCCCGGCGCCCGTCGGTCCGCTGCTCGCCGCCAGCCACGCCGCCGCGCGCCTGGGAC
>CALBMW010000438.1 GCA_937896275.1 uncultured Myxococcales bacterium | reverse complement strand
CTCGATCAGCCGCAGCCCGCAGGTGTGGGTCGGCGCGCGCTCGGCCAGGCGCGCCGCGAGCGCGTCGGGGTCGAGCAGTCGCGTGTCGTCGGGCGCGCCGTTGGTCGTGCGATCGGACACGCCGCCGCCGCTCACGAGCAGGAAGGTGGTCGTCGCGAAGGCCTCGGGTCGCGCGTCGCGGTAGCGCGCGAGGGCCCGGTTCAGGTGGGCGTCGACCTCGCGGAGCGCGGCCTCCTGCACGGCCCGCGCGTCTCGCGGTGCGTCGTCGCAGTGCCCGTCCACGCGAAAGCAGCTGCCGACCAGCACCCCGCGGAACCACAGCACCACCAGGTCGTGCCCCGGGCGGGCGGTGAGCACGTCGACCGCCGCGTCGCGGGTACCGCGATCGAAGAGAGGGACGACGGCCGCGCCCACCCGGGAGGCGAGGATCGAGGTGACGGCGGTGCCGGCGCGCTGGGGGACCAACCAGGTGGCGCCGCGGCCGAAGGGGTGGAACACGACCGCCGTCGGGTGAGCCGGGGCGAGCCGCTCATAAAGCGTGGGCCCGCGCAGCAGGGTCGACGCCAGGGGCAGCGCGTCGGCGCCGTCCGGCACGGTGAGGCCCGCGCCGAAGTAAATGCGGCTGGCGTCGCGGGGCGCGGCGAAGTCGTAGCGCACCAGGTTGCCGTCGGGCAGGCGCTCGTAGAAGGTGCTGCCCGGCACGCCGCTCTCGCCCGTGGACAGCCCGGTGACCAGCGAGGCCGCGCCGCTCAGGCCCACCGCGGGCAGGGCCGCCTCGGCGCGCGCGGAGGTGGCGAGGCCGAAGCCCGAGCGACCGAGCAGGGCCAGGCCCGAAGGCCAGTCGGGCTCGTACTCGTCTTCGCGCAGACGTCGCAGGTAGTCGTCGAGGACCTCGGGCGAGAGGCCGTCCACGACCACCATCACCACGCGGTGTGGGGACGGCGAGGTCTGTGGGGGCGCTGGCGGGGCCGGCACCCGGTGGTAGCCGATGGCCGAGCAGCCCACAGCGCCGAGCAGCGCGTGCGCCAGCAGCGCGAGCGCCAGCAGCGCGCGGCACGGTGCGCCGCCGGGCACGGTCGAAGCCTGATCCAAGCGGGCCCTCCAGGGCGTTCCGGGGCGGGTCATCATGCGGGCTGCCCGGGGCGGTTTGCAACGCGCCAGACCCCATAGTGCACGCGGTTGGAGCCCTCCACGGTGAGAGGGGGCGCGCCGGGGAGGTCGGGCGCGGGCTCGTCGGGGGCCAGCTTGAGGACGACGGTGCGGCGCGCCACGCGGAGGGCGTCGCGCAGCACCGCGTCGGTCAGCCGCGGGCCGACGGCGAAGGTGCGAAGCATGGACCAGGTCGTGCTCGGGCCACCCTGATCGGGCGGGAACATGGGGTCGAGGTAGACGTGGTCGAAGGAGCGGTCGGGGGCGGCGGCCAGCCAGGCGGCGTGATCGACCCGGCGCGCGTGGACGCGGCGCCCAGCGAGCGAGTGCGCGGCGAGCCCGGTCAGCGTGAAGGCCAGCATGGGGGCGAAGGTCTCGAGCGCGAGCACGCGGGCCCCCGCGGTGGCCAGGACCAGCGCGTCGTGGCCCAGGCCGAGCGTGCAGTCCAGGGCGGACTCCCCCCGGCGCAAGTCGAGCAACCGAACCAGCGGATCGACCGCCAGCCGAAGACGGCGGTGCGCCATGCCCGGGTGCCAGAGGTGGGGTTTCTGACCCGGCGTGTAAAGGCACAGCCCGCGACCGTCGAGCACCAGGCCGGGGCGGTCCCGTGGGAGGGGTCGGTCGAGGATCGGATCGGCGTCCAGCCAGGCGGCCAACGCGGGCACGCGCGCCTCGGGGACGCGGGCCCGGCGGCTCGTGGCGAAGAAGAAGCGGGGGCGCGGCATGGGGGACGAGTGGACCTGCGGCGGTTCCTGGCTAGAATAGCCGACATGGCGGACATCCTCAGTCAGGACGAGCTCGACGCGCTGCTCTCGGAGATGCGCGAAGGTGACGAGGACGACGAGGCGCCGGGCGCGGCGCCGGCGCGCGCGGCGGTCGAGATCTCCCCCGAGCCCGAAGAGCGGCCGGTCGTGCGCGCCGAGGGGCAGGCCGACGAGCGCAACATCCAGCTGATCCTCAACCTGCCCATCCTGCTGCAGGTCGAGCTGGGCCGAACGCGCATGACGGTGCACGAGCTGCTGCAGCTCGGTCAGGGGTCGGTCCTCGAGCTGCACCGCCTGGCCAGCGATCTCATCGACCTGACCATCAACAACCACGTCGTCGCGCAGGGCGAGGCGGTGGTGCTCAACGAGAACTTCGGCTTCCGCGTCGTCGAGGTCGACTCGGTCCGCGAGCGCATTCGCAAGTTGTGACGCCACCTCGAACGGTGATCCCGCGTCGCCCAGGTTGACGGCGGGTCATACTGCCCCCTACAGTGTGCGATATGTCGCTCACCACGCAGGAGGCCTCGATGCGTCGCACGCTCGCCATCGCCCTGATCCCGCTGCTCGTCGCCCCCGTCGCCTCCGCCAAGCCGAACCGGCCGCGTCACGGCGAACCCGACGCCGCCTCGCTCTCTGCTCGCCTCGATCGGCTCGAAAAGGCGCTCGCCGAGCGCCCCAAGGACGTCGGCGCCTACACCCTGCCCCGCGAGGTCTCGTTCTGCGGAGAGACGGTCGATCTGAGCGACCCCGACATCCGTGAGCGCGTCGAGCGCGAGTTCTATCTGGTGCTCGGCGACCGCGCGCAGGTCGTGCTGTGGACCAAGCGGGCCCGCTCGGTCTTCCCGGTGATCGAGCGTGAGGCCAAGGAGCTGGGCGTCTGCGCCGATCTCAAGTACGTCGCCGTCATCGAGAGCGGCCTGCGCTCCGCGGTGACCAGCCGCGCGGCGGCCAAGGGGTGGTGGCAGTTCATGGCCGCCACCGGTCGCCAGTACGGCCTCGACGTGACCCAGTCCTGGGACCAGCGCGCCGATCTCCAGGAGGCGAGCCGCGCAGGCCTGACCTACCTGCAGACCCTGCACGGGCAGTTCGGTCACTGGTCCCTGGCCCTGGCCGCCTACAACACGGGGCCGGGCCGCCTCAAGCGGGCCCAGGAGACGCAGGGCATCGACGACTTCTGGCAGATCGACCTCTACGACGAGGCGGAGCGCTACTTCCCACGCACGGTCGCCATCCAGGCGGTGCTCGGTGATCCCGGGCGCTACGACTTCGCCCTGACCGTCGAGGACGGCTGGGCGCCGCGCCCCGTGGGCCACGTCAAGGTCCGCGTGCCGGCGGGCGTCGAGATTCAGGCCTTGGCGGCCGCTCGCGGTGCCGGCATCCCCATTCGCACGCTGCGGCACCACAACCCCGAGCTCGGCGGCGATCTCCTGCCGACCGGCGACGAGGTGACCATCGAGGTGCCCCAAGGAAAGGAGCGCGCCCTCCGCGACTGGGTGCACGCCGAGATCGTGCGGGCGCGGGCCGTCGCGCAGAGCCCCCGCCAGCCGCGGCAGAGCGCGAAGCGGGCACGCAAGACTTCGAGCAAGCGGGCCGCGGCGGCCAGCGCCGAGGACGCCCCGTCACCCCGGGTGGCCGGGCGATCCGCGAAGCGCGCCAAGAAGGGGTCGGAGGAGCGACCGGCCAAGCGCGCCGACCGCACCCAGCGACCCCCGTCACGCAAATCCACGTCACGCAAATCCCCGTCACGCACCTACACCGTCCGCGCGGGCGACAGCCTGTGGGGCATCGCCAACGGTCGGGGCGCGAGCGTCGACGACCTGCGCAAGTGGAACAAGCTCGGCAGCCGCTCCGTGCTCAAGCCGGGTCAGACGCTGGTGGTCCGCAAGGCGCGCTGAGGCGCGCGGTCGGAAACGGTCGGTCGCAGGGCGCCCGATGCCAGGACACATCGCGAGACCGACCACCCCGCGTTTACAGGGACCTCGCCAAAGACTATCCTTCCGCCTCCCCGCCGGCCCAAGACCGTGGAGGGCGACAGCGCCTTGACCGATCACAAGAACTGCATCCGGGTGGTCGCCGCCGAGATCGAGCGCAACGGGCGCTTCCTGATCACCCAGCGCCGACCGACCGCCGTGCTGCCCCTCCTGTGGGAGTTCCCGAGCGGACGCGTCGAAGAGGGTGAGTCCGACGAGCGCGCCCTGGTCCGCGAGATCCGGGAGCGCATGGACGTGGACGTCCGCGTCGGGAAGCTCTCGATGTTCATCAAGCACGAGTACGAGGACTACAGCCTCGACTTCTGCGTGTATCGCTGCGAGCTGCTGACCGAGGAGATCCAGCCGCGACGGGTGCACGACTGGCGGTGGGTCGAGACGCACGAGATGGATCAGTACGAGTTCCCGCCCGCCGACGCCCAGACCATCGAGAAGCTCCTGGGCGGGCGCTGATCCGACCGGCCGGGCTGGCGGGCCTCAGCCGGCCTTCAGGTGGCCGGCTTCGTCGACGCGATAGCCGTCGGGCAAGAACTCCGCGAGCCCCTCGGCGTCGGCCGACAAGTCGGCCTCTGTGCGCATCAGCGCGTCGGCGGCGCGACGGGTGATGCGCCCGCTCGCCTCGGGATCGCGCACCACCTTCACCAGCATCTCGACGGTGGCCTCCCACTGCGCGTGCCCCGGGCGCACCCGGGCCTCGAGCAGGTCGATCACCTTCACCCGCACGTCGTCGTCATGGTCCATCGCGTGCCGCAGCACGGCCGGCACCACGCGGGCGTCGTCGAAGTCGTTGAGGGCGTCGACCAACTGCAGCTTGGCGTCGATGCTCCGGTGATCCTTGGGCTCATAGGTCCCCAACACCCCCGTCAGGATGCCCACCAGCCGGTCGGCCGGGACGAGCCGCGCCAGGGTGCGGATCGCCGCCGAGATCGTCTGGTCGGTCCGAATGAACGCGGCCAGGGGCTCGATCGACTCCTCGCCGAAGCGGTCCACCAGGATCTGCGTGATCTGCCGCTTCTCCTGCTCGTTCTTGATGGTGTCGCGGAAGTTCACCCCCAACCGCTTGATGAGCCCGCCGAGGGCATCGGGCGTCCCGTACGAGACCAACTCGTCGATGGCCTCCTGACGCACCTGGACCTGATGGTGCTCGTTGAGCATGCGGCCCGTCGCCTTCTCCACCTTCTTGGCGGTGGGCGCTTTGGAGAGGAAGTCGAACAGGCCCATGGGAACCTCACGGCGTGCTGAAAGACGCGGGACAATAGCAGGTCGTTTCGCGCCGGCAATAGCGGCGTCCCGCGAGGGTTCAGCTCAGCGTCTGCAGGCTGGGCGACGTGAGGAGCCCGGGATCCTTGGGGAGCGTGACCACGAAGGTGCAGCCCTCACCGGGCTGCGACTTCACCGACAGCGTGCCACGGTGGTCCTGCACGATGCGCCGCGCGAGGTTGAGGCCGGTGCCCGTGCCCTTGAAGACCTCTTGATGATTGAGGCGCGTGAACAGATCGAAGACGCGCTCGTGGTACTGCGGCTCGATGCCGATGCCGTTGTCGGTCACCTCGATCCGCCAGTCGAGCCCGTCGTCGACGCAGGTGACGCGCACCTGCGGGCGAGGTGACCGGTTGAACTTCAGGCCGTTGTCGATGAGGTTGTCGAAGACCAGCAGCAGCCGGCCCCGATCGGCCATGACCTCGGGCATGCGGCCCTCTTTGATCACCTCGCCCGCGTGCCGGGCCTGCGCCCGCTCCCGCGCCTCGTCGATGAGCTCGCCCAGGTCGAAGCGCGCCGTCTCGCCCCGTTCGCGCTCCTGCTCGACCAGCCTGATCAGATCGTCGGCCAGGGCGTTGATGCGCTCCACGTTCGAGGCGATCGACCGCAGGTTGTCGTGCCCGCCGCTGTCGAGCACGTCCCGGTAGTCCTCTTCGAGGAAGGACGCGAAGGCCTCGATGCCCCGCAACGACTTCTTCAGGTCGTGCGTGATGGCGTAGACCATCGCGTCGAGCTCCTCGTGCGCGGCCTCGAGGTTGCGGGCATAGGCGCGGACCTGCTTCTGGCTGCGCAGCAGGTTGTCGCCCATCTCGTTGAACGCGCGCGCCAGGCGTCCCAGCTCGTCGTCGCCGTGGATGGTCAGCTCGATGCGGTAGTCCAGCGCGCCCGCGCCGATCATCTGCGCGCCACGCTCCAGGTCACGGATCGGGCGCAGCAGCACGTTGGCCAGGTAGTCCGCGAAGAGCAGCACGAAGATGAAGGTCAGCACGATGACCGCGATGAGCATCCAGATCATCACGTAGACATGCCGGTAGGCGACGTGGGTGGGGGTCATCAGCTCGACGAACCAGCCGGTGCGCCCCACCTCGGCGCGGGCCACCACGATGCCGCCCGCGGCGCGCTTGATCTCACGCGTGCCCGGGTAGCGCAGGTCGAGCAGGTGCTGGGGCGCGGGCTGACCGACGCGCCGGTGGGTGGAGTCGGCCGCGATGCGCCCGGCGGCGTCGAGCAGCACCAGATCCGAGTGGCCGCCCGAGCCGGCGTAGGTGGCCAGCGTCCGGTCCACCACGTCCTCCAGTCGGCCCGCGTCGAGCACCGCGCCCAGCCAACCCCGCCGCGTGCCGTCTCGCCGCACCAAGGGGGCCACCGCCACCACGCCAGGCGACTCCGCGGAGAGCAAGGGCGGCAGCGAGCCGACCGCCAGCCCGTTGTGCTCCTCGATCTCGGCCATCCAGGGCGTCGCCCGCAGGTTCACGGTGGCGGACACGTTGTAGAAGGGGTGGGTGTAGAAGACGCGGCCGTCGTCGAGCGCCAGGAACAGGAGCGCGTAGTCCTGGTGCAGGCCCGCAAGGATGGGGGCGTCGCGCCACCCGGGCATCGTCGGCCGCGGCTGGTGCAGCACGTCGAGGCGCGCGCCCTCGCCCTCAAAGTCGAAGCTCTCGACGGGGAAGCGGCGGGCGAGCAGCCGCACATCGTTGCGCAGCCGGTCGAAGATGTCGTTGATCGCGTAGGCCGCGAAGCCCGCGCCCTGGGCGTAGCGCAGCCGCTCGGAGATCTTGCCGCGCTGCACGGCCCGGCCGACGTTCACCAGACCGGCGAGGAGGAGCGGCCCCAGGCTCAGCGCCAAGAGCAGCACCGTCACCTTGGCGCGCAGACTGAAGCGGGCCAGCAGTGGCCCCCTGGCTCCTTCGCCCGACATCTCGCTCCGAAGAAGTCCCGTCGACCTCGGGGCGCATGGTGGGCCCAATCGACCCCCAAGGGCAAGCCACTGCGGGCACCGTGTTGGCGCGAAGGTCGCTTGATCGAGCCACCGAAAGGGGGTACTGAACGCCGTCCCCCCACCGCCCGCCAGCAGGAGCGATCATGAGCGACGGCCAGAGGATCACGCTGAACCCTGACAAGACCCTGAGCGTTCCGGACGCGCCGATCATCCCCTTCATCGAGGGCGACGGCATAGGGCCCGACATCTGGGCCGCCTCGGTCCGGGTCTTCGACGCAGCCGTCGAGAAGGCCTACGGCGGGCGCCGGAAGCTGGTTTGGCAAGAGATCCTGGCGGGGCAGAAGGCCTTCGACGCGACGGGCGAGTGGCTGCCCCAGGTGACGCTCGACGCCTTCGACACCTACCTGGTCGGCATCAAGGGCCCCCTCACGACGCCCGTGGGTGGGGGCATTCGGTCCCTCAACGTCGCGCTGCGGCAGCAACTCGATCTCTACGTCTGCCTGCGCCCGGTGCGCTGGTTCGAGGGCGTGCCGAGCCCGGTCCGGCACCCCGAGCGCACCGACATGGTGATCTTCCGCGAGAACGCCGAGGACATCTACGCCGGCATCGAGTTCCAGATGGGGACGCCGGAGGGCCTGAAGTTCGCGGCCTTGCTCCAGGAGCACTTCCCCGAGCACTACGCCAAGGTGCGCTTCCCCGAGAGCAGCGGCTTCGGCATCAAGCCCATCTCGAAGGACGGCACCTGGCGGCTCGTGCGCTCGGCCATCCAGTACGCGATCGACAACGGTCGCGACTCGGTGACCCTGGTGCACAAGGGCAACATCATGAAGTTCACCGAGGGTGGCTTCCGTGACTGGGGCTATCAGTGCGCGCAGGAGGACTTCGGGGCCAAGCTGCTCGACGGCGGCCCGTGGTGCGCCTTCGAGGCACCGGACGGCCGCACGATCACCGTCAAGGACGTGATCGCCGACGCCTTCCTCCAGCAAATCCTGACGCGCCCCGGCGAGTACTCGGTCATCGCCACGATGAACCTCAACGGTGACTACATCTCGGACGCGCTCGCGGCCTGCGTGGGCGGCATCGGCATCGCCCCGGGCGGCAACATCAACTACGACACCGGCCACGCCATCTTCGAGGCCACCCACGGTACGGCGCCCAAGTATGCCGGCCAGGACAAGGTGAACCCCGGCTCGGTCATCCTGTCGGGCGAGCTGATGCTGCGCTACCTGGGCTGGACCGAGGCCGCCGATCTCGTGATGCGCGGCGTCAACGGGGCCATCGCGGCCAAGACGGTGACCTACGACTTCCACCGCCAGATGGAGGGCGCCACGCTGCGTAAGTGCAGCGAGTTCGGATCGGACATCATCAGCCACATGTGATCGACCGTGGTCGACGGGACCGCGGGGTCCGGCGACGACCAGAGACACGCGAACAGCGACGCACGACCAGGAACGCGATGAAGATTCACGAGTATCAGGGCAAGGAGCTCCTGCAGCGTTACGGTGTCGCCGTTCCGCGCGGGCACGTGGCGTTCAGCGCCGACGAGGCGGTGGCGGCGGCCAGGCTGCTGGGCGGCGACGTCTGGGTGGTCAAGGCGCAGATCCACGCGGGCGGCCGGGGCAAGGGCGGCGGCGTGAAGCTGGCGCGCAGCCTCGACGAGGTGCACGCCGTCGCGCACGACATCCTCGGCATGCAGCTGGTGACCCACCAGACCGGGCCGCAGGGCCAGATGGTGCGGCGCCTCTACGTCGAGGAGGGCGCCGACATCGCGCGCGAGCTATACCTGGGCGTCGTGCTCGACCGCGAGACCAGCCGGGTGTGCTTCATGGCGAGCACCGAGGGCGGCATGGACATCGAGCAGGTCGCCCACGAGACGCCCGAGCGCATCCTCAAGGAGTGGGTCGATCCGCTGACCGGCCTCGCTGGCTTCCAAGCGCGCAAGCTCGCTTTCGGCCTGGGCCTCTCGGGCAAGAGCGTCGGCAAGGCGGTCAAGTTCATGACCGCGCTCTACCGCGCCTTCGTCGAGAACGACTGCTCGCTGGCCGAGATCAACCCGCTCGTCGTCACCGGCGGGGGCGACGTCGTCGCGCTCGACGCGAAGATCAACTTCGACGACAGCGCGCTCTTCCGGCACCCGGCGCTGCTCGACCTGCGGGACCTCGACGAAGAGGATCCCAAGGAGGTCGAGGCCAGCCGCCACGACCTGAACTACATCAGCCTCGATGGCAACATCGGCTGCATGGTGAACGGCGCCGGCCTGGCGATGGCCACGATGGACATCATCA
>CALBMW010000437.1 GCA_937896275.1 uncultured Myxococcales bacterium | reverse complement strand
GGCGGCGCGGACCGGCGTCGGTGCGCGCCGCGGGGCCGCGGGCGTGGCCGGTGGGGCCAGAGTCTGCCGTGAAGATCACAGCACGTCGTGAAGATCCCTGACTTCAAAGCGAAGTTCTCGAGCATGCGCCAGCGCGTCGACCGCGCCCGAGGCGACGTCGAGGCGCGGGTCGCCAAGGCGCTCGGTCACTTCGGCGTGCCCGAGGTCATCGACGGGCTCCGGCGCATCGGCGTCCGCCGCGACGACACGCTCATGGTGCACGTCGGCTTCGACCCGAGGCATGGCTTCAGCGGCACCCCGATGGATCTGTCCAAGGCCCTCTGCGACGCCGTCGGCCCCGCCGGCACCATCGTGATGATGACCATGCCCTACCCGGGCGAGGGCAGCCGGGCCTGGCTCGCGACCGGCGAGACCTTCGACGCCCGCCGCTCGGTCTCCCGCATGGGCGTCGTCACCGAGGTCTTCCGCCGCAGCCCCGACGTGCGCCGCAGCGTTCACCCCACGCACCCCGTCGCGGCCTGGGGCGCCCTGCGCGACCGCTTCACCGCCGACACCGACGACCCGGCGCCCTTCGGGCCCAAGAGCCCCTTCGGCACCCTCGTCGAGGTCGGCGGCAAGGTGCTGCTGTTCGACGTGCCCTTCAGGCGCATGTCTTTCCAGCACTACCTCGAGCATCACATCCAGCACGTGCTGCCCGTCCCGCTCTACCGCCCCCCCGTCGAGGTCGAGGTGATCGATCATGACCGCGCGCGGCGCTTGATGCGCGTTCGGGCGCTCACCGACGAGATCGACCGTCGCCGCAGCACACCGACGCTCGAACGGGCCCTGCGCCGGGATCAGGTGCTCCGCGAGGGGCGGCTGTCGCTGGCGACGCTCACGCTGGCCGACACGCGCGCGATGGTGCTGTCGGTGGACGAGCGGGTCGCGCGCGGGTGGCGGTTTCACCGCGGGTGGGAGTTGCCGGGGCGGTGACGGTGCGCGGCGCGCGAGGGCTCGGCGCGTCGGCTCCGAGGGTGGCGGGTGGCCGGCTCCCCGGGGCCGACTTCAGGGCAGGCCCTCAGCGCTTGCCGTGCTCCTCGAGCTCCTTGCGCGTGGTCACGATCCGGTTGACCAGCCCGTACTCGCGCGACTCCTCGGCGGTGAGCCAGAAGTCCCGGTCGCTGTCCTTCTCGACCTGCGCCATCTCCTTGCCCGTCGCCTCCTGGACGATCTCGTTGTACCGGCGTCGGAGCTTGATGATCTCCTTCGCCGTGATGTCGATGTCCGAGGCCTGCCCGCGCGTCGCCGTCGAAGGCTGGTGCAGCAGGAAGCGAGCGTTCGGCAGGCTGAGACGGAGCCCGGGCGGGCTGCCCAGGAAGATCAGCACGGCCGCCGAGGCCACCACGCCGTTGGCCACGGTCGTGATGGTGCAGGGCGAGAACCGGAACAGGTCGTAGATCGCGAAGCCCGAGTCCGCCGATCCGCCGGGCGAGTTCACGAACACCGTGATCGGCGCCTTGGGATCCTTGCGCTCCAACAGCATGAGCGTCGTCGCGATCCGCCGGTAGAGCTGATCGCTCACCTCGTCCGCCACGATCATCGTGCGCGTGTCGAGCATCTGCGCGGCGAGCGCGCTCATGCCCTTTGCCTCTTTGGAGCCCTGCTCCTCGCCGCTCTCGCTGTTCTCGCCGTTGTCGTCGTCGTCGTCGTCGTCGTCGTAGTCGTCGTAGTGCGACATTTGGAGACCTCCAGCATGGGGAAGCGCGTGACCATAACGCCAAGACGCGCCGGATGCGACCGCGCTGAAAGGGATGCTGATCGTGGGCCCCTCGATGCGGCGTCGCGCGGGCGACCCGGTCTGGACCCGGCGCGGGCCGGCGCGCAGGATGGCGCCATGAGCCTGCGGTCTCCGACTTGGCGCGACAGCGCCCGGGCCCTCGCCAGGAACCTCGCCTGGGGCACGGCGCTGACGGCGGTGGCGTGTCTCTGCTTCCAGGTGGTGGCGCGGCACATCGATCCGACGACCGCGGCGCGGCTCGCGACCCCGGCGGACGACGCCATCCCCTTCGAGGCGTGGACGGTCTACCTCTACAGCTGGGTCTACACCTCGATGCTCTACCCGGCCTTCGTCGTGCGAAGCCGGCGCCTGTTCCTGCGGGTGGCCGCGGCCTATGCGTTGGTGGTGTCGGTGTCCCTGGTGTGCTTCTGGGTTTTCCCGGTGACCTCGCTCGGCTTTCGACCCGACGCCGCAACCCTCGATCTGACCGCCTTCGCCAATTGGGGCATCCGGCTGACCTTCTTTGCGGATCCCCCCACCAACCTGTTCCCCTCGCTGCACATGTCGGTCGCCGTAATTGCGGCGCTGTCCGCCTGGAAGGCGAGGCGAATCTATGGCGCGCTGGCGTCCACCTTCGTCGTCGCGATCAGCGTCTCGATCCTGACGACGAAGCAGCACTATATCGCCGACGGCCTCGCCGGTTGGCTGCTGGCCGCGGTGGTGTACGCGCTGGTGCTGCGCCCCTATGACGAGACCGCCGAGCCGATGGAGGAGCGCGCGTTCTCCGGCCTGGGCGTGCTGGCCTACGTGGCCTTCCACCTGTCGGTGTACGGGGCGATGTATCTGGCCTTCCGCGCCGGCTTCGCGCCCTGGAGCGCAGGCTGAGGCAGCCGGCGCGGAGCGGGCGGCGTCCCCCACGGCGCACAGCGTCGCGGGCATCGAGGTCGCGTGACGCGTTGAATTGGCCCGGCCCGCGCTCGACAATGCGGACCGGCGGCCGCGATGGAGGGACCTTGCGATTCGAAGCCGGAAGCGACACGGAGGGCGGCGAAGGCCCGGCGCTGCGGTTCAACTCCGCAGAGGAAGCCGCGGCGCTGCACCTCGAGGTGACCGATTTGATCCGCGAGGTCATGCTCGCGGCGGGCTCCGTGAGCGACGGGCGCGCGGACATACGGACCAAGTCGCAGGCCGTGATGAAGCGCTACGCCCTGGTGATGCGGCTCCTCAACCAGATGCGTCAGAAGCTGCCCCACGGTCCGGGTGAGTAGCCGCAGCGCGGTGCGGGGCCGAGCCGCTGCCTGCGCGGCGCTGGGTGTCGCCCGCGGCGCTGGGTGTCGCCCACTTCTGAAGCCCACCCTGTCGCCTGCGCGGCGCTGGGTGTCGCCCGCCTGCGCGGCGCTGGGTGTCGCCCACTTCTGAAGCCCACCCGGTGCGCGGCGCTGGGTGTCGCCCACTTCTGAAGCCCACCCGTCGCCCGCTGCGCCGCCGATGGGTGTCGCCCACTTCTGAAGCCCACCCCGCCGGGGTGGTCCCCGGCGATGGGTGTCGCCGGTCCCCGGCGCTGGGTGTCGCCCACTTCTGAAGCCCACCCCGCCGGGGTGGTCCCCGCCCCGATCCGGGGCACATCGGTCAGATTCGCAGCGTTTCTGGGCCGCTCGCGCGCCGGGATGCGGTCGTCCGGGCGGGGCCGACCTGGAGCATGCAACTCGGTGTGACAACACGGCACCCGGCGGACGCACCTCGGCGTCGGCGCCGGCGGGGACGTGTGCGCAGACGGATTCGGAGCAGCGCCCGGCTCAGCCGGTGGGGACCGGGAAGAA
>CALBMW010000436.1 GCA_937896275.1 uncultured Myxococcales bacterium | reverse complement strand
GGGCGGCGGTCCCGGCGAGGGTGGCGAGCCCGGCGTGGGCGGCGGTCCCGGCGAGGGCGGAGAGCCCGGCGTGGGCGGCCAGCCGGGCCTCGACGACTGCGCCGAGGCCTGCGGTCGGCTGGTCGACTGTTTCGGCCCGGCGGAGCCCGGGGCGGTCGAGGACTGCACCAACGACTGTCAGGCCGGCGCCGACCCCGCCGAGGTCGCCTGCGTGGTGGCGTCCGCGGACTGCGAGGCCGTCCCCGATTGCTTCGAGGAGCCCGATCCGTGTGCCGCGGTGCGCTGCGCGGCGGGATCGGTCTGTGACCCCGACACGGGTGAGTGCGTCCCCGGCGGCGGTGATCGCTGCGCGGACGCCAACTGCCCGCCGGGCGCCTTCTGCGACCCGGCCACCGGCGCGTGCGTCGACGAGGGCGGCGCGCCGACCTGCGCCGACGTGTGCACCGGGCTCGACGCGTGCTTCCCCGGCGAGGTGGACGTGGCCGGCTGCGTCGAGGGGTGCGACGCCGAGTCCACGCCGCCCGAGCGCGCCTGCGTCGTCGCGGCCGGCTGCGACGACGCCGCCCTGAACGCCTGCTTCGAGGCGCCCGACGCCTGCGCGGGCGTCCAGTGCCCGCCTGGCGATCGCTGCGATCCGGGGACCGGCGCGTGCGTGGGTGCTCCCATCGCCCCGACCTGCGAGGACGTCTGTGGCCAGTTCGGAGATTGCTTCGGCCCGGAGAACATCCCCTTCGACGACTGTGTCGCCGGCTGCCAGCAGGAGTCGACGCCTGGCGAGCGGGCCTGCGTCGGGGCCGCGGGCTGCGACGAGGTCGCCCTCGAGGTGTGCTTCAACGCGCCGGATGATCTCTGCGCCGGCGTGCGGTGCGCGGCGGGCCTCGCCTGCGATCCCGACACGGGCCGCTGCGTGGGCGGCGGCGCGCCGACTTGCCAGGACGTGTGTGAGCAGTTCGGGGACTGCGTGGCACCCCAGCCCTTCGCGGTCGAAGACTGCGTCACCGGCTGCCGCGAGCAGTCGACCCCGGGCGAGCGGCAGTGCGTCTTCGGCGCCGGCTGCGAGGACGCCGCCATCGAGGCCTGCTTCGCGGGGCCCGATCTGTGCGTCGACGTGAACTGCCCCTTCGGCCAGGCCTGCAACCCCGACACCGGTCGCTGCGCGCAGGTCAACCAGGTGCCCGCGTGCGGCCCGACCTGCGAACACCTCGCCGCCTGCGATTTGATCCCGGCGGAGGCCATCCCGCAGTGCGTCGGCGGCTGCGACAGCGAGTCGACCCCGGCAGAGCGCGGTTGCATCGCGCGCTCGGCCTGCGGCGCGATCCTCGACTGCTTCGGCGGTCCCGCGGATCCGTGCGCCGACGTGCTGTGCGCGCTGGGCCAGATCTGCGACCCGGACAGCGGCCAGTGCGTGGCGGCCAACGGCTGCGTGGGCGTGGTCTGCCGTCCGGGGCTGGTGTGCGAGCCGCGCAGCGGGGCCTGCGTCGCGCCCGGCCCAGACGCGGCGACGCCCGGCGCGGCCTGCGACGGCGACTTGGAGTGCGTGGGCGGCGACTGCATCACCGAGGCCGAGACCGAGGGCGCCCTGGTCGGCGGCTTCTGCGCCATCGACTGCCAGCCCGGGCTGGGTCAGTGCCCCGGCGGCTCCAGTTGCTTCCAGGGGCTCTGCTTCGACCTGTGCAACGACGGCACGCGCTGCCGCCAGGGCTACGTTTGCTACAACCGCCAGGACGAGCCGGGGGCCTGCTTCCCCGACTGCCGTCTGGCCGGCTGCGGCCCCGACGGGGTCTGTGACGAGGGCACCGGCCGCTGCGAGGGCGCCGATGGCCCGGTGGAGTTGGGCGAGGGCGACGTCTGCGACGCCGAGGACGACACCTGCGGCTTCGGCCTCTTCTGCGAATCCAACGACGGGGTCGGGGCGGCCGGCACCTGCGTGGCGTTCGAGGTCTGCGACCTGAGCAGCGCGGACGCGTGCGGGGCGGGTGAGGCTTGCATCATCGCCGACATCGACGCCGGCAGCCTGGTGGGTGCCTGCGACGTGGGCGAGTCGGGCGATGGCACGCACGGCGACGCGTGCCAGGAGAGCGACGCCGACTATTGGGGCGACTGCACGAGCGGCCACCTGTGCAGCCCCCTCGAGGAGGGCGGCGCCGCTCAGTGCATCGGTTTCTGCTCACAGAACGACACCGGTCGGTGCGTCGGGGGCTCGATCTGCACGCCGGGCCTGCTCCAGGGCGCGCCGGTCGAGCTGGGCTTGTGCCAGGGCGACTGCGCCGGCGCCATCGGCAACGGGGTGGGCTGCGGCCGGGGTGAGATCTGCGCGCTGGTGGCCATCGGCTGGGGGCCCGGCGGCGACGAGGCCGCGGTGGGTCAGTGCGTGGCGAGCGCGGGCGCCGGCGGCCCGGGTGCCGCCTGCGAGACCGACCCGACGACGGGCGTGAGCGACTGCGCCAACGGGCACCTCTGCGCAGCCCTGTTCGAGGGCGACCCGGACACCTGCATCGAGCTGTGCGACGTGGACGTGGGCTGCTCGGTGGGCGACTGCGTCGCCGACGTGTTCCCCTTCGGCGACGGCACCAGCGGCCGCTTCGGGGTCTGCATCACCGACGGCCTCTGAGCTGCCTCTGAGCTGGCCGCGCCGCCGCCTGCCCCGCCGCCACCGGCGGCGCCCGCGGCGCGAGCAGCAGGTCGTCGGACTGACGGCGCGCGGCGGCCTCGCCGTCGTCCGGACGGCCGGCGGCGACTTCGCAGGGAGCAAGCGGGCGCTGGATCCGCGCTGGTGCCGGCCCATCGGAGCTCTCAGCCGGATTTGCCGCCCGGAAATCGTTGGTCAGCGTCTGGAACGGGCGTTACGTTGAGCACCCGTCCTTTCCCCCAGGGTGCATCGTGATCAACAGGCTCGGCCCGACGCTGATACTCGGTCTCTCATGTCTGCTCGGGTGTGATGCGTCCGACGAGGGCACCGCGCCGGCGGACGCAGCAGTCGAGGTGCCGCGGCGACCCGAGGCCGAGCCGGCCGAGTTCGCCGCGCTCACCCTGCGCCGACCGACCGATGTCGCGGCGCTCGAGGAGCTCATCGGGCCACTGCGACGGGGCGAGGGCACGGTGGCGCTCGCCGCGGGCGTGACGCTCGCGGTCGAGAAGGATCCCGCGACCGACGAGCGGCGCATCGCGACGCTGACGCTGGCGCCGGTGGGCGCGGGCGAGACGGTGACCCTGCTGCGCGTGCCGATGTCCGCGGCCTACATCGAGCTCTTCGCCGAGGCCAGCCTTCAGGGGCTCGCGGCGGTGAAGGATCAGGAGACGCCGTCGCCCTTCCTGGTGACGTACGACGTGACGTCGCCCAACGGCGGCGCGCTCTCGCTGAAGGTCGGGCCCGGGCGGCTCGAGGTGCGCATGGTCTCGCCCGCGACGTCCCTCGTCCCGGGCAGCGTCGGCGGGCCCATACTCGGAGGGGACGCTCACGAGGTGATGTCGGCGCAGGTGCGGGTGGTCATCGACTACCTGACGATTCGCCGGACGGTGACCAGCGTCTTCGATCCGGCGGCGGGCGGAGCCACGGTCGATCTGTGTGAACCAGGGAGTCCGCTCGCGGACACCACGCCTCATGGCTGGTACGACCTCTGTATTCGTGTGAGCGATCCCCTGGCGCCCGTAAGCGTCGACGTCGACCTGCACACGCGTGACGGTCAGCGGCTGCCCATCGCCCGCTCACCGGGCAGCATCCGCACGGCGTCGCTGTGGATCTCGGCCATCGACCGCCTCGCCCTGGCGGCGTCGCTGGGCGGCGACGCCAGCGTCGAGCTGCCGTCGGCCACCTTCGACTACCGCGATCCCGAAGTGCAGGGCGGCGCGGTGTTCACCGCCTCGGTCCTGGATGGCCACGTCGTGTTCGACCACCGCTCGATCACGCCGCCGAGTTCGCTGCCGGACGTCGAACCGTTGGCGCGGCCCGTCGCCAGCCAGCCGACGCCGCCGCCCGATGACCCCTGCGCCGCGGTCGGATCGGTGGCGGCCGCCGCGGGACACATCGTCGTCGATGCCCAGCTCGACGACGGGCTGGCCCTGCTCGGCGGGTTCGAGTTGCCGCTCGTGGGCGACGTGCGCGCGTCGATCTACCACGCCGAGGACGTGACGCTCCTCGGACCGCGCGAGGGCGCGCCGGTGCTCGAGACCTTCTCGATGCCCGGCTTGTCGCTTGGCGCCGAGCACCCGGGGGGACGCTTCGTCAGCGCCGAGCTGCCCGCCGGCACCTACATGGTCCTCGGGTACTTCGACGTCGCCGGTGACGCTGATCCCGCCGATCCGCGGCCGCTCCGCGGCGAGCCCGTGTCGCTGCCGTTGCGGCGCGTCGAGCTCGAGTGCGCCGCGCAGCCGGCCACCATCCTCTTCGACGCGACCTTCCCCGGGTGAAGCGGGCGGCGCTTGTGCTCCTACTGGCCGCGTGCGGC
>CALBMW010000435.1 GCA_937896275.1 uncultured Myxococcales bacterium | reverse complement strand
CGTCGGGCAGTTCGGCGTCGGGCAACTCGCCGTCGAGCGGCAGCGGGGCCGCGTCCACCGCGACGTCGGGGGTGCCGCGGTCCAGCGAGGGCACCTTGGCGTCCATCGTCGCCGCGTCGGGCTGCGGATCCGCGCCACCCGAACCGTCATCGCAGCCCAAGGCCCCCACCAGGATCAGCGCACACGGCCAATGCTTCATCCCATGACTCCCCTGCTTCGCGCCGCGCGAGTGTAACAGGGTCGACGCGGTCCCGTCGCACGGCAGTTCTTCAGCCCAGGTGCTCGGCCAGGCCCGCCAGCACCTGCGGCCAGGCGGCCTCGAAGTAGTCGAAGGTCGCGGCCCACTCGGGGTGGCCACCCTCTCCGAAGCCGCTCGCGGGCCAGCCGGTGTGAGTCAACCGGAGGGCGGTGCCGCCCTCGGCGTCGGCCAGATCGACCACCACCCAGGTCGCCTGCTCGCGCGTGTGGCGCAGGTGGGGCGGCGCGTTCCAGGTGAAGCTCAGCGTTCGGCCGGGCACGAAGGTGAGCACGGTGCAGCCCTCGCTGCCCCGCTCAGGGACCTCGGGGCCGAAGAACAGGATCTCGAAGGGCCCGCCGATGCGCAGCTCCATGCGCGCTTCGGCGCCGAACCAGGTGCCCAGGGCGTCGGCCTGGGTCCAGGCGGCCCAGACGGCGTCCCGCGGCGCGGCGAGGGTGCGCTCGACCACGATGACGCGGTCGGCCAGCGCGCCGTCCGGTGCGGCGAGCACGCGCGGCGGCCGGATCACCGTCACCGATCCCACCGGCGGCACGGCGAAGTGGGGGTTGACAATCAGGCCCAGGCGGTTGCCGAAGGGATCGCGCAAGGTCGCCACGTAGATGTCGCCGCCGACCTCGTGGGGGGCCTCGACCACGGCCGCGCCGGCCTCGACCGCGCGCGCGGTCGCCTCGTCGATGTCATCGACGCCCCACAGCGCCGCGACGCCGCCCAGCGAGGGCGTGTGATCCTCCTCGGCGGGCACCAGGCCCAGCTCGTAGCCGCCCACGTCGAAGCCCACGTAGAAGGGCTGATCGAAGGAGGGCGCAAAGCCCAGCAGCGCGGCGTACCAGTCGCGGGCCGCGCCCACGTCGGTGACTGGGAGGATGGCGGTGCAGAGGCGGCGCAGCATGTCGTGGGCTCCGGCGGTCCAGGGTTCGTGGCCGACATAGCGGACGGGGCGCCGCGCGGCAAGGGGCGGGGCTTGCAGGGTCGCGCGGCCGCTCCTATGCTCCGCGCCTACATCGGAACCACCGAGGCGCAAAAGACCGAATGGCCGAGCAGTTCATCTTCCACATGCGCGACCTGAAGAAGGTCTATCCGGGCGGCAAGGAGGTGCTCAAGGGCATCCACCTGTCGTTCTACCCTGGCGCCAAGATCGGCGTGATCGGCGGCAACGGCGCCGGCAAGTCGACCGTGATGCGCATCATGGCCGGGCTCGACACCGAGTTCGTCGGCGAGGCGTGGCTGGCCAAGGGCTACTCGGTCGGCTACCTGTCGCAGGAGCCCACGCTCGACGAGTCGCTCGACGTGCTGGGCAACGTGAAGCTGGGCGTCGCGCCCGTGCAGGCGTTGCTCGACGAGTTCGAGGACATCGGGATGCAGATGGGCGAGCCCGACGCCGACTTCGACAAGCTGCTCGCGCGCCAGGGCGAGCTGCAGGACAAGATCGACGCGGTCGACGCGTGGTCGCTCGACAGTCACCTCGAGGTCGCGATGGACGCCTTGCGGCTGCCGCCCAGCGACGCCGACGTGAGCCGCCTGTCGGGCGGCGAGCGGCGCCGCGTCGCGCTGTGCCGGCTGCTGCTCGAGAAGCCTGACCTGCTGCTGCTCGACGAGCCCACCAACCACCTCGACGCCGAGTCGGTGGCGTGGCTCGAGGCCCACCTCAAGAGCTACCACGGCACGATCGTGCTCATCACCCACGACCGGTACTTCCTGGACAACCTGACCGAGTGGATCCTCGAGCTCGACCACGGCCGCGGCATCCCCTGGAAGGGCAACTACTCGTCCTGGCTCGAGCAGAAGCAGGACAAGCTGCGCATGGCCGAGAAGACCGAGAACGCGCGGCAGCGCGCGCTGGCCGACGAGCTCGACTGGATCAGGTCGAGCCCCAAGGCCCGTCAGGCCAAGAGCAAGGCCCGCATCAGGGCCTTCGACGAGCTGTCGAATCAGCAGCACGAGGAGCGCCGCGGCAAGCTCGAGCTGCGCATCCCCACGCCCGAGCGCCTCGGCGATCTGGTCATCGAGACCAACGGCCTGACCAAGGGCTACGGCGATCGCCTGCTCATCGATGGTCTCGACTTCAAGATCCCGCCGGGCGCGATCGTGGGCATCATCGGCGCGAACGGCGCGGGC
>CALBMW010000434.1 GCA_937896275.1 uncultured Myxococcales bacterium | reverse complement strand
GCCACCACGCGCGCCACGCGCCTTCGCTCCGGCCAGAGCAGGCCGCGCAGCGTCGAGGGGCCGTTCACCGTAGGGGCCGCAGCGCGCGCACGCCCGCCACCACGAGTCGACCGACGTACCGCGGCCAGATCGGCGCGACCGATCGATCGATCGGGCGCCGCTGTAGGCGCGCCACCCCACGCTCTGCTAGCATCGCGCGGTGTCCCACGCACCTGACACAGCCGCCCCCGGCCGCAGCGCCGAGTTCCAGATCGCCTCGCGCATGCGGTTCGAGGATCCGGTCAAGTTCGTCGAGTTCTACGACAAGCAGCTGGGGCAGAACGTCGTGGGCCTGCGCCACCCGGAGTCGCTGCCCACCGGCACCGAGATGCTGGTCATCATCAGCCCCCCCGGCGCCCCCGACCAGCTTCGCCTGACCGGGCGGGTCGTCCAGGTCACGCCCCGCGCCGACGGCTCGGTGCGGCTGCGGATCCACGTCGAGCCCGGTCGGTCCGACCTGGAGTGGCTCGGCGCCTACCTTCAGGGGCTGCGCGCCGGCCTGGAGCGCGAGGCCGTCCCCTCGGAGCCGCCCGCGGCCGAGCCCGAGATCGCGGCCCCGACGCCGCCACCTGAGGGCCCCGCCCCGCCCGACGTCGCCGCTGAGCTGGGATCGCTGGCGGACCGGCTCGACACCGCGACCTACTACCAACTGCTGGGCGTCCCCCGCGACGTCGAGCCGGCGGATCTTCAGACGGCCTTTCACGCCCTGACGCGTCGCCTGCACCCCGACCTGTTCCACGCGCACCCCGATCGCCCGCTGGCCAAGGCCGCCAACGCCGTGTACCGGCGGATGAACGAGGCCTACGCTGCCTTGCGCAGCCCGCTCCGGCGGCGCGCCTACGACGATGGCCTGACCGGTCCGGCCCACACCTGGCGGCTGCGCCTGAGCGAAGAGGCCCAAGACCACGCGCGGCGTCAGGAGCGGGTCCGGCGCGGCAACACGCGGGTCGGTGACTATTACTGGCGCCGGGCCCGTGAGGTGCTCGCGACGGCGCGCGACGCCGACGCCAACATCCGGCCGGCGTTGCGTGAGTCGGCGCGGCTGCTGCGCTGCGCCATGGCCTTTGAGCCGGATAACGACCACTTCCGCCACGCCCTCGAGCAGGTCACGGATCGTCTCGCCGCGCGCGAGGTCTGAGAAGACCTGGTCCCCTCTCGCTCGCCCGGCGCAATCGGGTGAGGGCGCCCGCTCCCCGAGCTCCGCTCGGGAGCATCTGTGACCCTGATCAGAAGCGCAGGCCGTAGCCCAACCGGACCGAGCCAGGTGCCAGCCCGATCTCCACGTTGCCTTCGGCGGTGGCCTGGCGATCGGACCACCACCACAGCGCGACCGCGGCGCCCACCGCCGCGGCGCTCACACCGAACGCGACGTCCGCGAGCAGCGCCTTCGACTCGGCCGAGTCCTTCAGATCAGAGGCCTCGCTGCGCACGTCGCTGGCCCGCGCCGCCGATGCGTCGTCGAGCGCCTGCAAGCCCACGACGGTGCCGGCCCCCGCGGCGACCACGCCCACGCCGACGGCCACCCAAGGCCAGACGCCCGCGCCCTGCTCGATCACCTTGGGCCCCGAGGGCTCGGTCCCCACCGTGCCGGCCACCACCGCCGGGCCCGCGGGCGTGGGATCTCCGCCCAAGAGCTTGATGCGGTGGATCACCGCGGTCTCGTCCGCCGGGCGCGTCGCGAGGTAGGCGCGATACCACTCGACCGCGCCCTCACGATCGCCCAGGCGCTCGCGGCTCCGCGCCACGTTGAACAGCAGGTCGCGGTGCCGGGTGAGCAGGTACGCCTGCTGGAACTTCACCGCCGCCTGCTCGAAGCTCTCGGCCCGATAGTCGGCCAAGCCATCGAAGAAGTCGGCCTCGGCACGATCCAAGGTCTGCTGATCCAGGGCCCCGACGTCCCGCACGTGGAGCGGCTGATCGTCATCCTGGGCGTCCTGCGCCCGGGCCGGCGTCGCGAGCAGCAGCGCTGTGGCCGCGATCACGGGGAGCGAGGTCAGGGCGCGCACGTGAGATCCCCGCAGCCCTGATCCGCGCCGGGACCACCGGCGCAGCAACCGATCGTGCCGGCTGGTCCCATGCTCCCATCGGTCGCGGCCGCGCCGCAGTTGGCCCGGGTGCCGCCCTCGCCCGGGGCGCCGCGGGTGCCCGGCGTGAGCAGGCGAGCCGCCGCGGCCCCCTGGTTGTCGAGGGCCCCGCTGCTGTGTCCCTCGAAGCGCACCGCGGACTGATCGAGGTTCGCCGCGATGGCGTCGGTCGACACGCGGAGCACGGCAAAGCTGGGTCCGCCGGGGCCGCCCCCGGTGTGACCGCCGCAGC
>CALBMW010000433.1 GCA_937896275.1 uncultured Myxococcales bacterium | reverse complement strand
GCGCGGCGACGGGCAGCGCGGCGACGGGCAGCGCGGCGACGGGCAGCGCGGCGACGGGCAGCGCGGCCGAGCGCGGATCGCCGCTACTGGTCCTCGAGGAGCACCTTCTTGATCTTGTCATATTTGGTCTTCGCGGTTTTCTCGAGCTCGGCCTGGTAAGCCTCGAAGAAGGCGTCCGGGTTCTTCACCATTTCGGACTGGGCGTAGCGGGCGCCGGCATAGAAGCCACCGCCGAAGGCCCCGAGGATCAACACCAGCATGATGAGCGCGCGCATGGGGAGCCACGGTACGGACGCCCCCCGGGGCTGGCAAGCGGCGCGGGCCTTGCGGCACAGTGGCGCCGTGCGAAGTCTCATGCCGACCGTCCTCGCCCTCGCGCTCACCGCGCCCACCCTGGCCGCCCCCAAGGTCGAGGGCTTCGGCGAGCTGCGCTGGGGCGCCGCGCTGAAGGAGGCCCGCAAGCGGCTCGTTGGCCTGCGCCCGGTGGACGACGCGGACGCGGTGCGCTTCGAGCGCGACGCACTCGACGCCGCCCGCGACGAGGACGCCTTCATGGCCCGCGCCGCCGGCCCCAAGGCGGTGCGCGCCTTCCGCAAGGCCAAGCGACCCAAGCCGCGCCTGAGCGCGTTCGGCTACTGGGTGAAGCTGGACGCGCTGCCGGCCCACATCGAACTCCACTTCGCCGATCGCCAGCTCTACGGCGCCACGGTCTCGATCCTCTACCGCGCCGACCAGAAGCCGGCGGCCGGGGTGCTGCTGGATCTGCTGGTCGAGAAGTACGGCGAGCCCACGCCCCCCGCCGAGGGCTCGGCCCCACCGGGCGAGCGCGCCGTCGTGCGTTGGGAGGGCGCCGTCGGCAGCGTCGTGTTGCACAAGCGCGTCGCCGAGAAGGGCGCCCGCGGCCTGTTGCACCTCACCTACCGCAGCGCGACGCTGAGCGAAGGGGTCGATCGCTACCTCGAAGGCCTGCGCGGACGGTTGGTGCAGGTCGAGAAGGTGCGCGCCGATCGGGCCGCCCGCGAGGCCCAGGACAAGCGCGACGCCCGCAAGGCCAACCTGCTGAGACATCTCTAGCCGCCACCTCGATCCGGCGGCTTCGCCTCCGCCGCGCCCGACCCCTCGATGCGCCGAGAGAGCCCGCCGGGTTCGACAGGTTGCGAGCCGGGCGGGCCGGTGCTACTCCGTCGCTGAGACTTTCGCCCCCGCTCACCGGTCCAACACGGGTGCGCAACCCATCGAGACGCGTGATGGCCCCCCGAAGCTCCCTGAAAAGCACCCGTTGGTATCGCGCCCCCGCTGCCCCCAAGCCCCCCGGGGCCGCTGGCGCGGTCGCGCGCGTCGCCATCGGTGCCGCGGTCGGCGCGCTGTTCTTCGCGGGCGGCCTGCGCACGATGGCCTCCGTGGTCTGGGGCATCACGGCGATCGTGGGCGGCGCCGCCGTCGCCTCACCCGCCGCGCGCCTCGCCATCGACCGCCTGCTGGCGGCCTTCGGCTCTCTGGTGGGCCGCGGCCTGGCGATGGTGCTGCTGGCGCCGGTGCACCTCGTCGGCCTGACGCTGGTGCGCGTGTTCAGCCGCATCGGCGGACGCGATCCCCTGCGCCTGCGCGCCTCCGACGCCCCCAGCTTCTGGCTGCCGAGCGACGCTGACGCCCGCAAGGTGGCGCACGCCGGCGCCGCCTTCGTCACCGAGGCCCGCGGCCCCGGCGGCCGCCCCTTCGTCACCGCCGCCGCGGCGCTGGCCGGGCTGCTGATCGTCGCCGAGATCGGCCTGCGCGCCTTCGGCTTCGGCCACCCGGTGCTCTACGTCGACGACGCCCGCATGGGCTACATGCCGGCCCCGGCGCAGGCCGTCCGGCGCTACGGCGGCGCCGTGAGCATCAACGCCTTCGGCATGCGCGCCCCGGACTACCCGGCCGAGAAGCCCGCCGGCGCCCTCCGCGTGCTGATGCTGGGCGACTCGACCCTGTTCGGGGGCAGCTACGTCGATCAGGACGACCTCTATGCCCGCCGCGTCGAGCAGGCGCTGCGTCGACGCACCGGCCGCGAGGTGCAGGTGCTCAACATGGGCGTCAACGGCTGGGGCCCCTTCCACGAGGCGGGCTACGTCGACGCCTTTGGCACCTTCGGCGCGGACGTGGCGGTCATCACGCTGCCCATCCTCGACGTGCAGCGCCCGCTCTCGCGCCTGTCGGCCGTCCCCTACATGCCGGCCGCGCACCCGCCCCGCCTGGCCCTCGAAGAGGTGGCCTACCACCTGACCTGGCGCTGGCGCGAGCGGGTCTTGGGCAAGCCCGACGCCGCCGAGGCCGAGCGGCGCAGCGAGCAGGGCGTCGCGGCCTACGTGGCCCTCGCGCGGCGCCTGCGGGCCGCCGGCGCCGAGGTGCTCGTCGAGGTGCTGCCCTCGCAGCGCGCCGGGCTGGGCCATGCGCCCGAGTGGGAGCAGACGCTGGTCGACCGGCTGACCGCCGCGCTCCAGGCCGAGGGCGTCGAGGTCGGCTTCCCCGTCGGCCTGTTCGCCGCCCGGGGCCCCGCGCGGGCCCTCTACCACGACAACGTGCACCTCGACACGCTGGGCCACCGCCACTACGCGGACTACCTGACCGAGCGCCTCGCCGCGCGCAGCCCGCGCCTCGCCGCGTCCGAGGGGGCCTCGCCGTGAACATCCTGGGGATCAGCGCCTACTACCACGACAGCGCCGCCTGCCTCGTCCGCGACGGCGACATCATCGCCGCCGCCTCCGAGGAGCGCTTCTCGCGCGTGAAGGGCGACGCCGGGCTGCCGCGGCACGCCATCACCTGGTGCCTCGAGCAGGGCGGCGTCCGCAAGGGCGAGATCGACCTGGTCGTCTTCTACGACAAGCCCCTCACCAAGTTCACGCGCCTGCTGACCACCTACGGCCAGGTCGCCCCCAAGGGCTTGAAATCATTCCTGATGGCGATGCCTGTCTGGTTGCGCGAGAAGGGCTGGGCGCCCTACCTCATCGAGCGCTTCCTGGTGCGCGGCGGCTTCGGTCGCCCCAAGGCCTTCGAGTTCAGCGAGCACCACCACAGCCACGCCGCCAGCGCCTTCTACCCCTCGCCCTTCGAGGAGGCCGCGACGCTCACCATCGACGGCGTCGGCGAGTGGGCCACCACCGGCCTGGGCGTGGGTGAGGGCCACCGGCTGCGCATGATCTACGAGCAGCACTTCCCGCACTCCCTGGGCATGCTCTACAGCGCCTTCACCTACTTCACCGGCTTCAAGGTGAACTCGGGCGAGTACAAGCTCATGGGCCTCGCCCCCTACGGTGAGCCCCGCTACGCCGATCTCATCCGGGAGCACCTGATCGATCTGCGCGAGGACGGCTCCTTTCGCCTCGACATGGACTACTTCGGCTACCTCGACGGCCTGGTGATGACCAACGACCGCTTCGCCGCCCTGTTCGGCGGCCCGGCGCGCCCGCCCGAGAGCCCCATCACGCCGCGCGAGATGGATCTGGCCCGCTCGATTCAAGAGGTCACCGAGGAGGTCATGCTGAAGATGGCCCGCTACGCGCGGGCGGTCACCGGCAAGCGCCACCTGGTGATGGCGGGTGGCTGCGCGCTCAACTGCGTGGCCAACGGCCGCATCCGGCGGGCCGGCATCTTCGACGACATCTGGATTCAGCCCGCCGCGGGCGACGCGGGCGGCGCCCTGGGCGCGGCGCTCTACGCGTGGCACCACCTGCGCGGAAACCCCCGCGCGCCCGTCGCCACCCGCGATCGCATGAAGGGCGCCCAGCTCGGCCCCGGCTTCAGCGCAGAGGCCATCCGCGGCTTCCTCGACGCCAACGGCCTGCCCTACCGCGAGCTGAGCGACGCCGAGCGCGCCGACCACATCGCGAGCCGCGTCGCGAACGAGAAGGTCGTCGGCCTGTTCCAAGGCCGCATGGAGTTCGGCCCCCGGGCGCTCTGCAACCGGTCGATCCTCGCCGACGCCCGCAGCTCGAAGATGCAGTCCTTCCTCAACCTGGCCACCAAGTTCCGCGAGAGCTTCCGCCCCTTCGCCCCCGTGGTGCTCGAGGAGGACGCCCCGCTCTACTTCGAGGCCATCCACGACTCGCCCTACATGCTGCTCGTCGACCAGGTCTGCCAAGGCCGCCTCGTGCCCGGCAGCGGCAAGCAGCAGGACACGCCCCTCGTCGAGTGGGTCAACACGCCGCGCTCCGACGTGCCGGCCATCACCCACGTCGACTACTCGGCGCGCATCCAGACCATCGATCGAGAGCGCAACCCGCGGATGCACGACATCCTGACCGCGTTCAAGGCCCGCACCGGCCACGGCATCATGGTCAACACCAGCTTCAACGTGCGCTCGGAGCCCATCGTCTGCACCCCCGAGGACGCCTACGTGTGCTTCATGCGCACCGGCATCGACACGCTGATCCTCGAGAACTTCGCCCTCGAGAAGACGGCGCAGCCGCCCTTCGAGGAAGAGGGCGACTGGCGTGAGAACTTCGCCCTCGACTGAAAGGCTCGGCCGATGCTGCTCGCCCGTTGGACCCTGCGCATGGTGCGCGACGTCGTGCTGTTCGGCGTCGTCAACCGCTCGCCGATGATGAGCCTGGGGATTCTCGGGCTGCTGGTGATCGGGCTGGTCGTGGGCGCGGCGCAGGTCTCGGCGCCGTTCATCTATACCTTGTTCTAGGGGTCGGCGGCCGAGCCACACGGCCTCCCACCGCGAGCCCACGCCCAAGAGGTGGTGAGGGACAACCGGAGCCCCTATCCTCGCGCCGTGGGACAGCGCGGAACCCACGCCAACCGACCGCCTCGACGGGCGGTCCGCAGGAGCGACCGGCGGCGCCACCGATGAAGACCGACTGGGAGCAGATCTACAACCGCTTCGACCCCGAGGAGCCCGTGCCGCTGGAGCGACCGGGTTGGCGTGTCGAGCGGCCGTACAACCCCGCCGACCAACTCAAGCCAGAACTCAACCGTCCCTTCGGCGACAAGCGCTTCCTCATCATCGGCACCGTTGGGACGGGCAAGTCGACCGAGTTGCATCAGCTCGCCGAGGCGCGCACCGAGCGCGACTTCGTCATCGTCGTCGACCTGTGGAGCCACTTCCTGGACAAGGTCGGCGACCGGAGCGCGCTGGATCACGTCCAGCCGTGGGAGGTCATCTTCCTCGTCGGTCTGCATGTCTACCGCGCTGCCGAGGACCGCGGCCACCACTGGTCGCCCGACACGGCGGCGCGCTTGGCGACGGCGCGTCAGCGCTTCGGGGACACGGACGGCGGCCCGATGATCGACATCGCGCAGCTCGCGAAGTCGGTCTCCGTGCTGGTGGGCGGCACCTTGGACGGCGGCGCGGCGGCAGGTGTCGCTGCGCTCGGCGCCGTGATGGGCAGCGGTCGCTGGACCCTGCCCATCGGTCGGAGGAAGCGTACGCTCGACCAGGACGAGCGCGTGCAGGACATGCTGCAGGTGGTGAACACGCTGCTCGGCGAGCTGCAGAGTGCCTACAAGCGGGTCGCGCTCTTCATCGACGGCCTGGACCGCGTGCGCGAGCTCGAGACGGTCCACAACCTCTTCGTCGAGTCGTCCCTGCTCGGCAAGCTCGTCTGCACCACAGTCCTGACCGGCCCGATCCTGGTCCGCCGCGCTGGTCTGGGCGCGACGATCCGGGGCTTCGACACGCGCGTCCTGGCGAACGTACCGGTCCTGGGCGCCGACCAGCCTCGCACGCTGTCCACCGAGGGGGGTCGGTTCTTCCGCGCCGCGTGGTCCCGCCGCGTACATGAGCTGCGCGCCGAGGCCGCGATCGCCGACGCGGAGCTGGACACGCTTGCCTGGACCTCCGGCGGCCGGGCCCGGGAGTTCGTCCGCCTGGTGCGCATGGTGGCCGAGCGCAGCTACGACGCCGGCGTCGACGTGACGACGCCGGCCCTCGTCGAGACGGTCATCGACGCGCGCCGCCGCACCTTCGAGCTCGGCGTCAACCGGCGGCACGTGCAGCTGCTCGAGGGCGTGATCGCCGATCCGCGACATCAGCTGCCCGACGACGCCGAGACGGCCGTGCTGCTCGATCGGTTCTGGCTGCTTCCCTACCCGAACGAGAGCGAATGGTATTACCCGCACCCCCTCCTGCTGCTGGCGAAGCTGCGTGGCTCGGGAGGCTCCGGCGGAGCCTGACCTTCGGCGCGGGCAAGCGCCTGGTGCTGCTCCGCGGCGCCGGCCCTGCGCACTTGGCGCCCGTCGCGCGGCTGCTGCGATCGCTCGGCCAATCCCGTGTTTGCGTCCGACTCGCCGAGCTTGGAGACGCCCCGCCCGGGGGTCACGTGCTGCTCGTCCTGCGTCGTGCCGAGCTGACCGCGGCCAACTTCGGGCGGCCGCTCTTTCGAGAGCGGCGCCTGCGTGTGGTCCTGCTCGCCTCCGACGACGCCGTCGCCGCCGCGTACCAGCACGCCCCCGATCTGATGGACTGGATCAGCGACATCGTCGAGGCGCCGTCGCTCGTACCCGGCTTCGTCCGCGACGCGATGGGCTTGCTCTCACAGCATTTCCCCGGCCTGCGCTGGCTGGGCGACTTGGACGAGGCCCGACGCGCGGTGTCGGACACGTCTCCGCGGTCTCCGTGTCGGGTGACCCCCGCGCCGACCGACTATGGCGCCTTGGTCGAGGCGCTCGATGACCCGCGCGGCTGGCGACTGGTCCCGATCGAGACGGAGGCGGACGCGCTGAGACTTCGCATGGCGCTGGCCGAGAGCCGACGTCGGGGGCGCGTGATCGCCGTGGGCGCGCATGTGCCGGGTTGGCCCACCCTCGATCCGACCCTCGCCACATGGGCGGCGCTGGACGCGTCGCGTCCGCCGGTTCCGGGCGAGATCGCCGCGCGCCTGGACTGCGAGGCCGCGGCGATCGCGCATCACGGCGACCTCATCGAGCCCACCGCCGAGGGGTTCGCGGGGCAAGGCGATCTGCCCACCCTGCGCGTGACGATCTGCAGCGCGGACCGCGTGGCTCTCATGCGGGCGCAGGCCGCCCGCGCGCGTGCCGCCCTGGCCGCGGGCGACACCCGTCGAATCGCAGACGTGGCGGCCTGGGCCGAACGAACCCGGACGCCCCCCGACCTCGACAGGCTCCCTCCGCGGCTCGCGGCGGCCGCCATGGTCGCCCACCTGCGCTTGCGCACGCGGCCCGCAGCGCTCGCGAACTACGCGCTCGCGATGGGCTGGGTGGACCTGGCGAAGCGATGGAGCGAGACGTGGCCGCCGGTCGCGCCGGCACAACGACTCGGGCTCCTCGATGAGGAGCCGGGGGAAGCGGCGCTGGCCACGGGCGAGCATGCGGCCGCGCGCCCGCTCGACGCCGTGCTGCGCGATGTGCGGGCGCTCGGGCGCGCTGGGCGCTTCGCCGAGGCGGACGCGCTGCTCGAGCCGTTGACGCGCGCGTACCGGGCAATCGCCAGCCCCGCCTCACCGGACGTAATCCGGCTGATGCGCGCGCGGGTCGACCTGCTCGACGCGCGCGGTTCCTACGCGGCGGCCGAGACGCTGCTCCGCGAGTGCCTGTCGATCCTCGCGGCGCATCCCGAGGTCGACCGTGGCGTGGGGGGCACCCTCCTGAGTGACCTCGGCACGATCCTCGCGCGCCAGGGACGTGCGGACGAGGCCGAGACCGTGCTGCGCAGGGCGCTGTCGGAGAAGGCGAGCGCCCTGGGGCCGGACCACCCGAGCCACGCCGGCACCGAGATCCAACTCGCCGAGATCCTGTCCGCCGCCGGTCGGCACGGCGAGGCCGAGCGGCGACACCGGTCCGCGGTCGCCACGCTCGAGCGGAGCTACGGTCGGAGGCATCCGGACTTCGCCTTCGGGCTGCAGCAGCTGGCGATCACGCTCGCGCGGCAGGGCCGCTACCCCGAAGCCGAGGCCTTGCTGCGCGAAGCGCTCGACGTGACGGCCGCCCATCAGGCGACCCGGCCCCTCGACTATGCCCACGCGCAGCACACGCTCGGCACCGTGCTCGGCGCACAGGGGC
>CALBMW010000432.1 GCA_937896275.1 uncultured Myxococcales bacterium | reverse complement strand
CCTGCGCCGTCCTCGCCGCCGCGGCCCGCCGCGCTGCCGCCGCCCCCCGATGAGGACGTGCCGCCCGCGCTCGCCACGCTGACGCCCGAGGCGCCGCCGCGCAAGCTGACGCTGCAGGTCAAGGCGGTGGAGAAGAAGGCCGAGGCCGACGCCTTCGTGGCCGTGCTGCGCGGCGCCGGCTTGGAGCCGCACGTCATCCTGGTCGACATCCCCGGCAAGGGGCGCTTCTATCGCGTGCGGGTGGGGCGCTTCGAGTCGATGCCCGAGGCCCGAGCATTCCAACGCAAGTACAAGGCGGAGAGCGGTCAGGTCGATGGTGGGTTCATCACCGATCTCTGACGGGGCGGGGCACCAGCGAGCGGGTCGGCGCGGCTACTCGGCCTGTTGCCACTTGTCGGGATCAGGCTCGCCGTCGCCGTCCTCGTCGCTGCCACGGCGGGTCAGCTTGCCGTCGGCGTAGTGCTCCCAGTAGTCGATCCGCCCGTCGTTGTTGCTGTCGCCCTCGATGCGGATCAACGCGCCGTCGTCGTAGTACTTGAAGAGGTCGGGCTTCTGATCGAAGTCCAGATCGACCTCCTTGCGGACGATCTTCCCGGCTTCATAGATGCCGGTGACGTCGACCTTGCCGTCGAAGTCCATGTCCATCTCGTCGCGCTCGACGACGCCGCCGCTGCCGTAGTGGCGCCAGATGTCGACCTTGCCGTCGAAGTTGACGTCGTACTCCTTGCGGACCACCACGTCCTTGCCTTCGACGGTGTGGAAGAAGGTCCACACGTCGGGGACGCCGTCGGCGTTGAGGTCGGCCTTGCTCGCGCTGGCCGGGCCCCCGCCCTTCGCCGCGTCGCCGGCCGGATCCTTGGTCTGGTTGCCGCCGCAGGCGCTCGACGCGATGGCCGCGGCGCACACGAGAGAGGGGGTCAGGAGACGCACGTGCTTCATCGGAGTCGCTCGGAATCCGCCAGGACGCCCCATTCATCGGTCAGTCCGTCCTCAGAGTCAAGCGGACGCGCGCGGTAGGCTCGTCCGGGAAGAGCGCGGCCGGGAGCGCGGTTGCAAAGCGAATGCACGCTACCTACAATGCGCCGCATTTGAGAGGTGCTCTGCCCATCCATGGCCAGAAATGTCCGTAATTTCGCGATCATCGCCCACATCGATCATGGGAAGTCGACCCTCGCAGATCGCATCCTGTCGATCACCGGCGGCGTCGCCTTGCGCGACGAGCGCGCGCAGTTCCTCGACTCGATGGATCTCGAGCGGGAGCGGGGCATCACCATCAAGGCTCAGGCCGTGCGGCTCTTCTGGGAGGCCGCCGACGGGCAGCTCTATCAGCTGAACCTGATCGACACCCCCGGGCACGTCGACTTCACCTACGAGGTGTCGCGCAGCCTGGCCGCGTGCGAGGGCGCCCTGCTCGTGGTCGACGCCTCCCAGGGCGTCGAGGCCCAGACGATGGCCAACGTCTACCTGGCCCTGGACAACGATCTCGCGCTGGTGCCGGTGCTCAACAAGATCGATCTCCCCGCCGCCGATCCCGATCGGGTCAAGGCCGAGATCGAGGAGACCATCGGCCTCGACACCAGCGTCGCCGTCAACATCTCGGCCAAGACGGGGCAGGGCGTGGCCGCCGTGCTGCAGGCCGTGATCGACATCATCCCCCCGCCCGAGGACAACCGCGCCCTGCCCCTGCGCGCGTTGGTCTTCGACTCCTGGTACGACAACTACCGGGGCGTCGTCGTCCTCGTCCGCGTGGTGGACGGCGTCATCAAGCGCGGCAGCCACATCTACCTGAAGGCCACCGAGATCGACTTCGAGGTGCTCGAGGTCGGGGCCTTCACGCCGGGCGCGACCGCGCTGCCCGAGCTCCTGTCGGGCGACGTCGGCTTCGTGATCGCCAACATCAAGGAGGTTCGCCACGCGCGGGTCGGCGACACCATCGTCGACTACGACAAGCGCAACGAGCTCAGCCCGCTCGCGGGCTTCAAGGAGGTGACCCCGGTCGTCTTCTCGGGGCTCTTCCCGGTGGTCTCGTCGGACTATGGGCAGCTGCGCGAGGCGCTCGAGAAGCTGCGGCTGAACGACGCCGCCTTCAGCTTCGAGCCCGAGACCTCGGCCGCGCTCGGCTTCGGGTTCCGCTGCGGCTTCCTGGGCTTGCTGCACCTCGAGATCGTCCAGGAGCGGCTCGAGCGCGAATTCGACATGGATCTGATCACCACCGCGCCCACGGTGATCTACGAGGTGGACACGACCGACGGCGACTCGCTGCGGGTGGACAACCCGGCGCTCTTGCCCGATCCGTCGTTGATCTCCCAGATCCGCGAGCCCTACATCAGGGCGATCATCCACGTGCCGACCGAGTACTGCGGCCAGGTGATCAAGCTCTGCGAGGACCGCCGCGGCATGCAGACGGAGCTGGCCTACAGCGGCACCAAGCGCATGCTCGTCCACTACGATCTGCCGTTGTCCGAGATCGTCTTCGACTTCTTCGATCGCCTCAAGAGCCTGACGCGCGGCTATGGCAGCTTCGAGTACGCGGTGGCCGACTACCGGGCCTCGAACCTGGTGAAGCTCGACGTCCGACTCAACGGCGAGCTGGTCGACGCGCTCTCGATCATCGTCCACCGCGACCGGGCTCACGAGCGCGGCAAGGTGCTGTGCGAGCGGCTGCGCGCGGTCATCTCGCGCCAGCAGTACGACGTGGCCATCCAGGCGGCGATCGGCTCCAAGATCATCTCACGCGAGACCGTCAAGGCGCTGCGCAAGGACGTCACGGCCAAGTGCTACGGCGGCGACATCAGCCGCAAGCGAAAGCTCCTCGAGAAGCAGAAGGCCGGCAAGAAGCGCATGAAGCAGGTCGGCAACGTCGAGATCCCCCAGGAGGCCTTCCTGGCCGTGCTCAAGGTGGACTGAGGTGGCCGGACGCGTCCGCTTGGGCAAGGCTCGAAAGCGAGCTCGGCTGGGTCTCAAGCAGGCCCGGCGCCTGCTGAAGAAGCACGGTCATCAGATCGATCCCGCGCACCGGGCAGAGGTTCAGACGGCGGTCGACGTCCTCGAGCAGGCGGCGGGCGCGCGGGACGTGGTCGCCATCTACGACGCGCTCAAGGCGACCGACGAGCGGGTGGACGAGCGGCTGGGGCATCTGCGCAAGAGCCCGACGCGCGAGTACGTCGAGTCGATCGCGGTGGCGGTGATCATCGCGCTGCTGCTGCGGGCCTTCATCGTCGAGGCCTTCACGATCCCCAGCGGCTCGATGATCCCGACGCTGGCGGTGGGCGACTTCCTGTTCGTCAACAAGCTCGCCTACGGGGTTCGGCTGCCCTTCCTCAACCGTATGCTCACCACCTGGAGCGGGCCGGACCGCGGTGACGTGGTGGTGTTCGTCTACCCGTGCGACACCTCGCTGGATTACATCAAGCGCGTCGTGGGGTTGCCCGGCGACGTGGTCTACGTCGATCCGCAGGGCTTCGCCTTCGTCAACGGCGAGCTGGCCACCGAGGATCGCGAGGGCGCCTTCGCTGGCTACGATGACTTCCGGGGCAGCGAGCCGGCCACCAACAACTGCGGACCCTACCTCGATCTCTACCAGGGCTCCTTCGCGAGCACGCACTTCGGCGCGCTGCACTGCAGTGACGCGCACCCCTCGCAGCCGCTGGTGGATGAGGCTCAGGGGTGGGATCCCGCGACGCAGTACCGAAACTGCGCGCCGGACGCGCCCCCCATGCGGCGCCCCTGGAAGGTGCCGCCCGGACACGTCTTCGTGATGGGCGACAACCGTCGCAACTCCGCCGACAGCCGGTTCTGGGGCTTCGTGCCGGTGGGCTCGATCAAGGGCAAGGCGATGTTCATCTGGCTGAGTTGGAACGGCGCCGGCTCCTTCTCGCGGCCCTGGGAGAAGGTTCGGTGGTCACGGCTGTTCCACGGCGTCCACCAGGATCCCTGAGCCTGAGGTGATCATGAGCGCGTTGGTCGATCGCCGCCTGGTCCTGGACGCAACCGCCATGCGGCGGGCCATTCGGCGTCTCGCCCACGAGATCATCGAGAAGTGCGAGCCGCTCGACCGGCTGGCGCTGGTCGGCGTGCGTACCCGCGGCGTGCCCCTCGCGCACCGCCTGCAGGCGCTGGTTCACGAGGTCGAGGGCGTTCGCCCCCCGGTGGGCGAGCTCGACATCACGCTCTATCGCGACGACGTCTTCGAGGGGCTCGACCTGCCCGTGGTGCAGCCCACCGTGCTGCCCTTCGAGGTGGCGGGGCGATCCATCGTGCTGGTCGACGACGTGCTGTTCACGGGGCGCACGACGCGCGCGGCCCTGGACGCGGTGATGGATTGGGGCCGGCCGCGCGCGGTGCACCTGGCCGTGTTGGTGGATCGGGGGCACCGCGAGCTGCCCCTGCACGCGGACTTCATCGGGGCCCGCATCGAGACGCAGCGCGACGAGTCCATCCGGGTGCAGCTCTGCGAGATCGACGGGGTGGATCGCGTCGACCTGCAGGGGCGCCCCGAGAGGCGGGGGGAGGACGCGTGAGGGGGCGCCGACACCTGCTCGAGCTGGCCGCGCTGTCCGCGCCCGAGATCGAGCACCTGCTCGATCTCGCCGACAGCTTCGGTGGCATCACGCAGCGCGCGATCAAGAAGGTGCCCACCCTGCGGGGCCGCACCGTGGTGAACCTGTTCCTCGAGGCCTCGACGCGGACCCGAACCAGCTTCGAGCTCGCCGCCAAGCGACTGAGCGCCGACACGCTGAGCATCAGCGGCGGCTCGAGCAGCGTCGTGAAGGGTGAGACGCTGCTGGACACGGCGCGCAACCTGGCCGCCTACCAGCCCGACATCATCGTCCTTCGGCACCGGCACGCCGGCGCGCCGCACCTGCTGGCGGCGAACATCGACGCGTCCATCGTGAACGCCGGCGACGGGGCTCACGAGCACCCGACCCAGGGGCTGCTCGACCTGCTCACGATCCGCCAGCACAAGCGTCGCATCGACGGTCTGAAGGTCGCGATCATCGGCGACATCGCGCACAGCCGCGTGGCGCGCTCGGCCATCGTGGGGCTCAGCCGGCTGGGCGCCCAGGTGGTGGTCTGCGGGCCGCCGACGATGCTGCCGCCGGGCATCGAGGCGCTCGGCTGCACCGCGACGCTTTGCCGCGACGAGGCCGTGGCCGACGCCGACGTGGTGATGATGCTGCGCATCCAGAAGGAGCGGTTGAGCGAAGAGCTGTTCCCCAGCGATCGAGAGTACGCGCGGCGATACGGATTGGATTCCGCGACCTTGCGCAAGGCGAAGCCCGACTGCCTGGTCATGCACCCCGGTCCGATCAACCGCGGCGTCGAGCTGGAGCCCGCGGTGGCGGACGGCCCGCAGTCGATCATCCTGGATCAAGTGACGAACGGTCTGAGCGTGCGCATGGCGGTGCTCTACCACTGCGCGGGTGGTGGCGAGGCATGAGCGAGGTGACGCTGATCACGGGGGGGCACCTGCTGTGCCCATGGGCCGGCCTGGACGGGCCGGGGACGCTCGAGATCATCGATGGGCAGATCGTGGCGGCCCACGCCGGGGGGGTGGAGCCGGGGCCCGGCGCGATCCGGCTGGACGCGACGGGCTGCCTGGTGACGCCCGGCTTCGTGGACCTGCACGTGCACCTCGGCGAGCCCGGCTTCGAGCATCGGGAGGATCTGGCCAGCGCCGGGGCGGCCGCCTCGCGCGGCGGCTTCACGACGCTTTGCCCGGGGCCGGAGTCGGCGCCGGTGAACGACCATCGCGATCTCACCGAGGCCCTGGTGCGCCGCGGGCGCGAGCTGTCCGGTGTGCGGATCCGACCCGTCGCGGCGCTGACGCGGGGGCTGCGCGGCGAGCGGCTGACCGACATGTTCGATCTGGCGTCCGGTGGGGCCGTGGCCTTCGGGGACGGCGATCGACACATCGCTGACGCGGGCCTCTTGCGGCGCGCGATGGAGTATTCACGCGCGGTGGGGCGCCCCCTGTTCGTCTGGCCCGAGGACGCGACGCTGGTGCACGGCGGCGTCATGCACGAGGGGTCGGTGTCCACGCGCCTCGGCCTGGCGGGCATCCCGGCGGCGGCCGAGATCGCGGCCGCCTGGCGGGCGGTGGTGCTGGCCGAGCAGACCGGCGCGGTGATTCACCTGGGCCCCATCAGCACGGCGGGTGCGATCGAGGCGCTGCGTGCCGGACGGGCCAAGGGGCTGACGATCACGGCCTCGGTGGGCGGGGCGCACCTGCACCTGACCGACGAGGAGATCGGCAAGGCCTACAGCACGGCCCTGCGGGTCCGCCCGCCGCTCCGGCCGCGGGCCGACGTCGAGGCGCTGCGTGGCGCGCTGGCCGAGGGCCTGATCGACACCGTGACCAGCCTGCATCGGCCCCACAGCGCGGTGGAGAAGGAGGTCGAGTTCGACCTCGCCGAGCCGGGCATGGCGGGCCTCGAGACGACGCTCGGCCTCGTGCTTCGGCTGGTGGACGAGGGCGCGTTGACGCTGCGCCGCGCGGTCGAGGTGCTCACCGCGGGGGCGCGTGTGTTGGGCCTCCCCGAGGGTACGCTGGCCCCCGGGGCCCCGGCGGACGTCGTGGTCTTCGATCCGAAGTCCAAGGTGCGGGTCGAGGCCGAGTCGCTCCGCAGCAAGGCGCGCAACACGCCGTTCTTGGGGCAGGCGCTGCCCGGCCGCGTCGCGTGGACGCTGGTCGGCGGGCGCGTGATCTACGCCGCCGAGCGTGGGGAGGAGTGGCCTTGAGCCTGTTGGCCCACGAGCCGGCGACGCTGCTGCTCGAGGACGGGCGGCGCTTCCGCGGGGCTGCCTTCGGCGCGCGCGGCGCGACGGCGGGCGAGGTCGTCTTCAACACGTCGATGACCGGCTACCAGGAGATCCTCACCGATCCCTCGTACCGGGCGCAGATGATCTGCATGACCTATCCGCACATCGGCAACTACGGCGTTTGCGCCGGAGACGTCGAGAGCGGGCGGGTGCAGGCGGCGGGCTTCATCGTGCGCGCGCCCTGCGCGGTGCCCTCCAATTGGCGCGCCGAAGGCGACCTCGAGAGCTACCTGCGCGAGAACGGCGTGGTGGGCATCGCCGACATCGACACGCGGGCGCTGGTGCGTCACATCCGCGAGGAGGGGGCGATGCGCGGCGTGATCATGTCGGGCGAGCCGACGGACAGCGCGCTCTCGGCGCGGCTGGGCGCGGAGCCTCCGATGACCGGCCGCGATCTGGTCGCCGAGGTGTCGTGCGCCGCGCCCTACGCGTGGACCGAGGGCCTGACGCGCCTGGCCGGCGAAGCCAGGCTGTGCCCGCCACCCGCCGTGCCGGCGGCGAGCGATCGCTTCCGCGTGGTCGCCTACGACTTCGGCGCCAAGCACAACATCTTACGGCTGCTGGTCGATCACGGCTGCGACGTGACGGTCGTGCCCGGCGACACCACCGCCGAGGCCGTGCTCGAGCGGCGGCCGGATGGTGTGTTCCTCAGCAACGGACCGGGCGATCCGGCGGCCGTGGGGTATGCGGTGGACGCGGTGCGATCGCTCATCGGCAGAGTCCCGATGTTCGGGATCTGCCTCGGGCATCAGATCCTCGCGCTGGCGCTTGGGGCGGACACCTACAAGCTCAAGTTCGGCCACCGCGGCGGCAACCAGCCGGTGCGCGACGAGGCGACGGGCAGGGTCGAGATCACGAGCCAGAATCACGGCTTCGCGGTCGACGGGGCGAGCGTGGGTGATGCCCGGGTCAGCCACGTCAACCTGAACGACGGCACCTGCGAGGGCCTGGTGCATCCGGGCTACCCGCTGTTCAGCGTTCAGTATCACCCCGAGGCCAGCCCGGGGCCCCACGACGCGGTCCACCTGTTCGAGCGTTTCACGCTGCTGATGCAGGCCGGACGATGACGCGGACCATCGCGTGCGTGTTGGCGCTGCTGGGCGCGGCGTGCGGGCACGACGCGGCGAACGCTCCGGCGGCGAACGCTCCGGCGGCGAACGCTCCGGCGGCGAACG
>CALBMW010000431.1 GCA_937896275.1 uncultured Myxococcales bacterium | reverse complement strand
GACGCGGGCGGCGCGGGGGGCGCCGGGGCCGCGGCGCGCCGGCGGGCCCAGAAGGCGTCGACCCGATCCCAGTGGTCGGCGCTGGCCCAGGTCTCGGCGAACAGGCTCGCCTCGAGGCGCTCGTGCGCCACGTCCGTGGGCTCGGACAGGAGCTGCTTGGTCGCCCGCAGCATGGCGGGGGCGCGCTCCGCCAACTGCGCGGCGAGCGACATCGCCTCCTCCAGCGCGCTCGAGTCGGGCGCCGCGACGACATCGCACAGCCCGATCCGGAGCGCCTCGGCGGCGGGGATCTCGGCGCTGGTCCAGAGCATGTGCAGCGCCCGGCTGCGCCCCACCAGCGCCGCCAACCGGCGAGCGCCGCCCCAGGCGGTCGTGACCCCGAAGTCCCCGTGACGAAAGCAGATGATGGCGTCGTGACTCAGCACCCGCAGATCGCAGGCCAGGGCCACCTCGGCGCCGCCGCCGTAAGCGAAGCGGTCCACGGCGGCGATGACCGGCACCGGCAGATCGGCGAGCGCTTGCAGCGCGCGCTGCATGGTGATCGCCATCTGCACCGCCGGCTCGCGCGTGCGCACCGCCGAGAGGGCGCGCAGGTCGCCCCCCGACAGGAAGCGCCCGCCGCCACCGGCCAGCACCACCGCCCGCACGTCCGTCGTGGCCCGAATGCGCTCGATGGCGGTCGCCAGCGCGGTCATCGTGGCCGGGGCCAGCGCGTTGTGCGCTTCGGGGCGGTCGACCACCAGCCGGGCGATGCCGCCGATGCGCTCGACGCGTACGGCGTCGCCGCTCACTGGGGTGGCGCCAGGGGGGTGGGCGCCAGGCGGGCGCGCGCCTGCGACACCATGGCCCGCACGTCGGGCGCGTCGTGGCTCGACAGGATGTCGAAGAAGTCCACCACGCGCGGGCCGCCCACCACCGACAGCGCGTCCACCACGGCCCGCAGCAGCTCGCGGTCGCGGGGGTTGGCGAGCCCGATGAGGGCCTCGGCCGCGCGGTCGTCGCCGATCTCGGCCAGCGCGCCGATCATGCGGAGCAGCACCTCGCGGTCCTGCTCGACGGGGACGCGCGCGGCGAGCGCGGGCACGGAGGCGGCCGCGCGGAGCATGCCCAGGCGCCCCGCCGAGGCCCGCCGGACGTCGGGATCAGGATCCGACAGCCCGTCGACCAAGCCCGCGACGTCGCGCCCCAAGACCTCGACCTGGCGGCGGATGGCGCGCACCACCGGCTGCATTCCGGCGGCGGCGTGGCCCTCGAGCGCCGTCTTCAGCGCCGCGGCGTCGGCCCCCGCGAAGGCCCCCTCGTCGGCGACCTCGATGAAGGCGTGCAGGGCCTCGGTCGACTCGGGCGGGCGCAACCTCAGCTCGACGGCCCAGGTGACCTTGGCGGTGCCGGGGGCCACGGTCGCGGCGATCCCGTCGTCGGCGCGCAGGCCATAGGCGACGCGCGCCTCGATCGACACACGCCAGCCGTCGCGGGCGCCCGGTCGCACCGGCAGCCCGGCCTCGGTGAGCGCCCGGCCCAACGCAGCCTCGAGCGCGGCCGTGTCGAGGGGCGCGGGCCGACGATCGGGCGGCGTCCCGTCGTGTATGCGCACGCGCGAGACGGTGGCCGCGGGCAGGCCCGCGTCGGCGGACGGCGCGGGCGCGGGCGCCTTGGAGCAGCCCTGGCTCAGGGCAGCGGCCACGAGCGCCAGGCTCACGCGCGTGCGCCGCTCACGCATCCAACACCTGCCCCACGCCGTCCGCCCAGTCGGCGTACCCATGCTCGTGGAACAGCCGTCGGGCCTGCACGAGGTCGACGCGCGCGCGGGTGGGATCGAGGGACGCGAGGAACTCGCCCCGGGCCAGGTGAAGGCGCGCGGCGTAGAAAGGCGACGCCAGCGTGGGGGTGAGGGCCTCGAGGGCGTTCAGCGCGGCGCGGGCTGGGCCGCGGCGGTTTTGGAAGGCGTCCATCTGGCCGCGCTTCTCGAGAGCGTCGAAGCGCAGCTCGGGCGCGGCGCCGGGGCGCTCGGCGTGGGCGCAGGCTTGCGCGAGCGCAGCGTCGCAGGCC
>CALBMW010000430.1 GCA_937896275.1 uncultured Myxococcales bacterium | reverse complement strand
GGTGCAGGTCCAGCCCACCGCCGTGATCCTGCGCGACGACCGACGCCCCCTCGCCCAACGACACCTGCACGGACACCGCCGGGCCCGGCAGATCCTCGGCTCTCAGCCGCGCGTAGATCGCCTCCGCCGTCAGCCCGTCGAAGCGCGGGTCGAGGAGCGTCCGCACCGTCCCGAGCGTCGGGTGCTCACCGTCCGGTGGCCGATAGGCGGAGTGCCAGTGCGCGTCGACGTCCCGAATGGCCGCGATGACCCGATTGATGGCCAGGTCACAGGCCACGTTCCAGCGCTGCGGATCCCTGCCGTGCCTCCGCCCAGCGCTCTCCAGCACCTGATGCCCCACCTCGTGCAGCAGCACGAAGGCCAGCTGGTCGCGCGCCAGGGGCGCCGTCAGCGATGGGTTGTACCAGATGGTCCGCACGCAGTCGGTGGCCGCGAAGGTCGGCAGCCGCGGGGCCTGGACGAGGCGCGAGCTCAGCAGCAGCTCGCCCCAGAATGGGTGGCGGGCGGTCAGTTCGATCCGCAGGGACGACACGCGCCGCGCCTCGCGACCATCGACGCTCTCGGCCGGCTCAGAGCGCATCGAAGCCCACCATCGTCTGCACGAGTTCGCCCGCGAAGGCACGAAATCGCGGGTGGGCGTCGAGCGCGCCCCGCACGTCGGGCCGCTCCGCGACCGCGCGCAACAGCACCACGGCGTGCTCGGGATCGAGCCCCGGCGCCTCGAGGAAGCGCGTCATGCCTTCGCTCCAGGCCGGCTCGAAGGCGGGCTGGGCCTTGACCCAGTCCACAATCGCCCACACTGCCGCGTGCGCAAAGGATGGATCGCTGTTGCGCCCGCGCGTGAAGTCCACCACGCGGCCGTCAGCGATGACCTTCACCGGATCCAGGCGACCGTAGAGCGCCAGGAAGTTGAAGAAGGCCTCCGCCGCCTTTACGCCGACGCACGCCGCGACCAGCCGGCGACGAGCCTCGGGCGCGCCCCGCGCGTAGAGGCGCCCGGCCATGGCCCAGGTGCGCGGGGAGGGGAAGGCGTCGTCGTCGGAGGGGTCGTACAGCAGCCCCTCCGCGCGATGCGGGTGCGCGCGCATGTAGGCCACAATCACGGGCGCAACCTCGGCGTCCTCGGCCCAGGCGAGCCAGTCCTCGACGCACACCCTCAGCCGGAAGTGCGCGAAACGATTGCGAAGTGCGGACGCGAGGGGGGACACGACCGGCCCGTCCTCGAGCAGGTTTCCCGCGGCCAGCACACGCGTCCCAGGGTGAAGGCATCGAGGGCCCACACGCCGCTCGAGCACCAGCTGGAAAGCGGCCGCCTGGTGCAACCGCGTGACCGCCGCGTTGATCTCGTCGAGGAACAGCAGGGCCGGCGCGTCACAGACGGCGGCCGCCCAGGGGGGCGCCAGCAGCTGAAGGGACTGCGCGTCCCGATCGGGGAAGTACACGCCGCACAGCTCCGCCGGCTCCCGCTGCGCCAGCCGCAGATCGACCAGGGGCAGCCCCATGTCGGCCGCCACCTCGGCCGCCAGGGCCGACTTGCCCACTCCGGGGTGCCCCGTCACCAGGACCGAGACGCCCGCGTCGAGCGTCGTCCGCACCAGGGCGGCCAGCGCGCGGTACCCGTAGCCCTCGGGGGCGGGCGCCTCGCCGCGACTGAAGCGACTCACAAGATGCTCCAGAGCAGCCGGCCGCGCAGCACGACGTCCCGAAGGCACACCGCCGACGCGTGCAGACACGCCCCGTCGGCGCGCCCCGCCGCCTCGCCGCACGACCCTCGCGGGCCCTCGCTGGCGAGCGCCGGCACCCGCACCGCGCACTCCCCGGTGGCATGCGACACCGTGATGCGATAGGCGCCATCGGCTTCAGCCTCGGCGTCGAAGCGCGCGTCGACCAGCAGGGCCCGCAGCGCCGCGCGACGCGCCCTGCCATGCAGGACAAGGGGCTCCACGGCGCGCTCGACCTCGCCCAAGGGCACCGCGACGGACGCCGAGAGATGCGCGCGCGACGGCGGCACCACCGGGTTGCCGTCCAGCGTGAGTTGCCCCTCCGCGC
>CALBMW010000429.1 GCA_937896275.1 uncultured Myxococcales bacterium | reverse complement strand
GTGACCGTGCGGGGCCGGGCCGGGGAGCAGCGCGAGCGCACGCTGGCCACCCTCGGCGGCGGCGAGCTCTTCGGCGAGGTGGCGCTGCTCGACGGCGGGCGACGGTCGGCGAGCTGCGTGGCAGGCCCCGAGGGCGCCGCGCTGGCCGAGCTCGCGCGCCCCGAGTTCGACATGATCTTCAACGCCGGCAATCAGTTCGCCTACCGGCTGATGGATCTGGTGGCGGCGCAGCTCGTGCGCCGGCTACGGCTCGCGTCGGCGCAGCTCGCGCGGGCGGCCGTGGAGCAGGGGTGGGAGGGATCGAGCGCGGTCGACTGAGCTGCGCCGCCCCACTGAGCCGCGCCGCCCCACTGAGCCGCGCCGCCTACTCGGGCGCGTCCTCGCCGTCCTCGCCCGCGTCGGGCACACCGCCGTCCGGCGGCAGGGGCTCCCGATAGCCGAACAGGGTGCTGGCCTTGCTCGTCGGCGTGAGCTGAACGCTGACCGTGTCGTCGCGAAAGGTGTAGGCGCGCGTGTTGACCGCCAGGTAGCCGCCCCTGCGCACCACCAGATCCAAGGGCCCGCTGTCGCGCTTGCGGGTGACGGTCAGCGGCGTCGTGCCCAGGTTCTTGCGGCCATGGTAGACCGTCGCGCCCGATGGGCTGCTGCGGACGCTGATCTGGACCGTCGTCTTGGGCGGCGCCTTCGCCCCGGCGTCACCCACGCCCGCGTCCTGGGCCCACGCCCAGGTGCCGACCGCTGCCACCAGGCAGAGCCCACCCAGCATCGTCGCCGCGCGCCGCAGGCTCACGTGTCGTCCTCGTCGGCCGCGCTGCCGCCGCCCGAGCGATCCTCGTCCTCACCGTCGCCGTCCACCTTGTCGCCCGGCATCCCCGCCGGGTAGGCCTTGCCCGGCATCTTGACCAGCCCCTCGACCGGCTGGCGCAGCGTTCCGCGGATGCGACCACCGAGCACCTCGACCGGCAGCGGCGGCTCGAGCCGATACTGGAATCCGCGCGAGGGGATCCGCACCGCGTACACCTGGTCTTTGTAGAAGAACTGGCGGTTGGCGTTCAGCTCCTGATCGCCGTCGACGACCATGGTGCGGTGGTGCAGCAGGAAGCCGTACAGCCGCACCGCGGCGTGGTTCACCAAGCGGTGGCAACCGTGCGAGAAGCGCTGGGCGCTGCGAATCGACATGAAGTCCGACGATCCGTGGGCGCGAATCCCGCGGTCCTGATCGGGGCGACCATCCTTGCCGGGGATGACGAAGTAGCCTGCCACCAAGCCGTAGGCCGACAGATAGCCGGGCCCCATCTCCTCGTAGTTCACGACCCCTTGCGCCTTGCCGTTGACGTACTTGCGCTTGGCCAGGCTGCGCAGCGGCGTGGTCCCGGGCGGCACCCAGGTGGGCCCCGAGATGATCTTGCGGATCACACGCGAGCCGACATCGGAGCCCTTGTACTTGTAGTACTCGTAGCCGTTGATCGCCTGCTCCTCGCGCCACCCGCCGATGGTGGTCGGCCAACGCACGAGCGGGAAGCGCTCGCCGTTGTGGGTGACGTACAGGTAGAGCTTGGGCATGCGGGCGCGCGACTGGTGTACGCGCTTCCCCTCCTCGTCCCAGGGCGGGTCGTACCAGACGTCGCCACGGTCGACGACGACGTCCAACTCCATGTGTGGCGCGTAGTACTCGGGCAGCGGAGGCACCTTCACGCCCACTCGCAGCCAGCCGAAGTCCTCGGCCGGGTGGCGCTGGAAGAAGGCCAGGGCCTTCTCCGGCGTGGCCAGATCCAAGCTGGCCAGCGCGGCGTCGGTGAACTCCTGCACCAGGTTGCGCAGCGCATGGGGCTGACCGTCTTTGCCGGTATAGGTGACGGGCTTGCCGTCGACCGTGGCCGTCCCGTCCTCGAGGATCGAGGTGGCGGCGATCAGGCGCTCGGTCAGCACCCGCACGAAGCCGTCGTAGTTCGTCCGCAGCGGCGGCTGGGCCATCACCCGCATCGTCTCGTGGCGCAGGTTCGTGTTCTCGTAGAGCTTGTGCTTCCGCTGGAACCGGCGCAGCGCCAGCCGCAGCCCGTGATCCAGTTGCCCCTTCTTGTGGCGGTACCGCTTGTCGTTGTGCCGGTCGCAGTCGAGGCGCTTGTCGATCTCGCCCATCACGGCGACCTCGAGGCGAGCCGCCTCCACATAATCGACGTCGGCGGCGAGGCTCGGATCGGCGACCTTCAAGGCCTCGAGATCCTTGGCCTTTGCCTGCTTCATGGCCTTGTCGAGCTTCGCGGACAAGGCGCGCACCTTGGCCTGGTGGCGGCGCTCCCTCTTGTTGCTGCGATAGGTGATCGCGTCGAGCTTGGCGATGAGGGGGTAGTCGATCTTCTCGTGGCACTTCCGGGTCGCGTCGGTGACGACGCGCTCGCGGATGACCCCCATGCTGGGCGGGATGCCGAAGACCTCGAGGAAGTTGTCCTCGTGGGCAGGCAGGGCCACGCCGTCGCCGTCCGTCTCGTCGTTGGCCAGCCCGATGAAGATGCGGCGGTAGCGGTTCTCGAGCGGCAGGCCGTCGGGGCCGGTCACGGGCTCGAAGATGTAGGGGGTCCAGTCGTTGCGGAAGTCGACCACCGTGTAGCCGTGGGCCCGCGCGGTGGCCTCGTCGACGTAGCGCTCCCGACCCTCGGCCACGATGAGCACCCGCTGCTCGGGCGGCAGATCGTCGCGGTTGCGCAGGGGGTCTTCGGCATCGGCGGCCACCGGCGCGGGTGCGGTGGGGGCGGCGGCGGCGGTGCCGGTGGCGGCGCTGCCCAGCGTCGTGACGCCTTGGGCGCGCTGCACGGCCTCGGCGCGCGGGGTCGCCGGCTGCCCCGGGTTGACGTTCTCGTCGTCCGCGCCACACCCGGCGAGGGTGAGACTCGCCAGGATGGTCAGGCGGGCGGCCAGGGCTGACGTGCGTGGTCGTGTGCGTTCAGGTCGCATGGTTGTCTACCCTAGCGATC
>CALBMW010000428.1 GCA_937896275.1 uncultured Myxococcales bacterium | reverse complement strand
CTGACCGCCCCGCTCGAGCGCGCCGTCGGCCACCTCGCCCATAAGGCCCACCCGGCCGCCGCCGTAGACGACGCCGATGCCGCGATCGGCCAGCAGGCGCCCCATGGCGCGCGCCACCGCCCGCCAGGCGGGATCGACGGCGTCGCTGGAGCCGCAATAGACCGCGATTCGTCTGAAGCTACGCATGGGCGCACGGTAGCATGGCCGCCATGGAGCTCAACCTCGAGATTCGCCACACGCTGATCGACCTGCCCGCCGCGGCATGGGACGCGATCGTGGGCGACGGATGCCCGTTCTTCGAGCACGCCTTCCTGGCCGGCCTGGAGTACGCGGGCTGCGTCGGCCCCGGCACGGGCTGGTTGCCCCGCTACGTCCTGGCGTGGCGCGGACGCGACCTGGTCGGGGGCCTGGCGCTGTATCGCAAGGACGACTCCTACGGGGAGTTCATCTTCGACTGGGCCTGGGCCGAGGCCGCCCAGCGCGCGCGGCTGCCCTACTACCCCAAGATGGTCGTCGCCGCGCCCTTCTCGCCGGTGGGCGGGCGACGCTTCCTGCTGGCGCCCGGCGAGGGAGACGCCACCCGCGAGGCCCTGCTCTCGGGGGCGCGCCGCGCCGCGCAAGACGAGCCGGCCACCGGCCTGCACTGGTTGTTCGTGACGGCCGAAGAGGCCGACTTCCTCGCGGCCCGCGGCCTGGCCATCCGCCACACCCACCAGTTCCATTGGCAGAACGAGGGCTACGCCACCTTCGACGACTTTCTGGGGCGCTTCCGCAGCAAGCGACGCAACCAGATCCGCCGCGAGCGCCGCCAGATCGCCGAGCAGGGCGTCGTCGTTCGCGTGCTCTGTGGCGACGAGATCGACGCGGCCGCGATGACGCACGCCTGGGTCTTCTACCGCGAGACCGTCGACAAGTTCTTCTACGGGCGCCGCTACCTCAACGAGGCGTTCTTCACCTGGCTCTTCGAGAACTTCCGTGATCGCCTGCAGTTGGTGTTGGCCGAGCGCGGTGGCCGCGTGCTCGGCGGCGCGCTCAACGTGCGCAAGGGCGAGGTGCTGTACGGGCGCTATTGGGGCTGCACCGCCGAGGTCCGCAACCTGCACTTCGAGGTGTGCAGCTACGCCGGCATCGAGGCGGCCATCGGCGACGGCGTGCAGCGCTTCGAGGCCGGGGCCGGTGGCGGCAGCCACAAATACCAGCGTGGCTTCCTACCCCAGGTCACCTTCTCGGCCCACGAGATCTACCTGCCCGGCCTCGACGACGCGGTGCGGCGCTTCCTGGCGCAGGAGCGCGCGCACCTGGCCACGGAGTTGGCCGCGGCGCAGGGGCAGCTGTTCAAGGCTGACGACTGACGGTGAGCCGCGCCTGCGACGCCCCACCGGGCGTCGAGACGCTGGGCTCCGAGACGCTGGGCTCCGAGACGCTGGGCGTCGAGACGCTGGGCTCCGAGACGCTGGGCGTCGAGACGCTGGGCTCCGCCACGCTGGGGGCCGAGACTGGGTGGCCACGAAGCTGTCTCCACGCGGCCAGGACCCGTGGAACCAGATCGGTGCTCTCGATGGCCGCCGCGCTCGCGGCCAGGATCTGCGGCCCCTTGCCGAACCGGAAGGTGTCCACGAGCGTCGCGCGCGGTGGACGGAACAGCACGTCCCCCTTCAGCGAGGAGTCGGCGCTGCTCGTGTGCACCATCCACTGCAGGCCCCGGGCGAGGTCGACGAGCCGGTAGGGCACCGATCCGCGCAGCAGGCTCAAGGCGAAGCCGCTCCGTCGGCCGACGACGGGCGCCGACTGCGCGTCGGGGGTCGAGATGGGGTCGCTGGCGATCACCAATGAGGCCCCGCAGGCGACCAGCACCTGCGCCGGCACGTTGGCCACGAAGGCGCCGTCCAGGAAGCGCACGCCCCCGTCGCCGTGGGCCGCGAAGATGGGCGGCATGGCACCGCTGGCGCGCACCGCCGAGCTCACCGAGGAGGCGGCGGGCAGCGCCGGCGTGAAATCCGAGGCGTAGGTCGCGACTGGCACGAACTGCACCGGCAGCTCCTCGAGGCGCGCCCGCTCCAAGCGCTCGTCGAGCAGATCCAGCACGCGGTTGGGCGGGATGAAGCCGCCGATCGACGGCCTGCTGATGCGCGCCAGGTTTCGCTCGAGGCGGTCGAGCCCGGCCAGGCCGTCGGTGCAGTAATAGGCCGCGACGACCGATCCGAAGCTCGCGCCGCTCACGATGTCGATGGGCACCCCGGCGCGCTCGATCGCCCGCAGCAACGGCAGGTGCGCGATGCCCAGGGCGCCGCCACCACCCAAGGCCACGCCCACGAGGCGATCGGTGGCCGCCCGCGCCAGCCGATCCACCGCGCGCTGAGCCACCGGCAGCCCCGGGGCGCGCTCGCCCTCGGGCACGCCCGTCACCGCCATCCGCACCGAGCGCAGCGGGTGCGTCAGCGTCAGGCGCCCCGTGTCGCGCCGCCCGAGGCCTACCAGGAAGACCGGGATCTCGACCGCCAAGGGGTGCAGCCCGTCGTCCTGGTCGTCGTCCCGGCCATCGGCGAGATCGGCGAGGCTGCCGGTGTCGGTCAGGCGGAGCCACGTGTCGACCGCCGGCGCCACCCACCGGCGCTGGTCGGCCGTCGCCCGCGTCAGATCGAGCACCACGTAGTCGTGGTGATAGGCCGCTCCGCCGTGGCGCCACAGCGCCTCGGGCGACTCGACCGAGGCCAGGGCGACGGCGTCCACCCAGTCCTCGGGCGGCGCCCCCGCCGGCGCGACCTCGCACACGTGCACCACGCGCACGCGGTCGTCGAATTGCCGCGCCATCGAGGCCGCCACGGCCCCCACCAGGGCGGCGCCGTCGAAGGGCAGCTCGAGCGTGTGGTCCACGGTGACCGCCACCGCCTGCATGCAGGCCGGATCGATGACCCGCGCCCGCTGCCCGATCGGGGTCGACGGGAAGGTGTCCGCCAGGATGCGCCGCCGGAAGGCCGTGCTGTGCGCCAGCAACTCCTCCACGCGGCGCGCCGGCACGCGCACGAGCGTGGTGGGCACGTCGACGCAGAGACGCATGGCGTCGGCCAGCATCTCGGTGTCGAAGATCGGCTTCGACTCGGGGTTCAGGACGTGACCCCCCGTGCTCTCGCCGTGAGCCTGCACGCGCGCCTCCCCACGCAGCAGCACATAGATGCCGCGCGCGTCGCGCGTGGGTGCGTCGCCGGTCGACGCGTCGCCGGTCGGCTGGCCGAAGGGCGGGATCTCGATGGGGGGATCGTCGGGCTCGAGCCGAAGGTAGTCGGCCCCCTCCAGCATCACGCGCAGCTGACTCTCACTCAGCGAGGCCGCCCCGTGCGCCAAGCGCAGGCGATCGGTCAGGAGCGGCGCGTTCCGCTCGATCTCGTACATGCCGCGCAGGACCCGATCGAGCTCGTCGCACCAGGGGCGGAGCGCCGGATCCGCCGCGCTGCGGCCCCGCAACGCCGCCCGGTAGGCGGTGATGCTGGCGGCGGACCAGAGGGCCAGCTCGCCGCCGCCCGGCGCGTTGACCCGGACGCGGTCGGCGGGCCCAGAGGCTGGGAAGACGCCCTCTTCGCCGAAGACGTGCCCGCGCCGGTAGGTGTAGAGCCGCGGGTTGCCGGTCGGCGCCTGGCGTCGGGTGGCGTGGAACTCGCCCCGCCGCACCAGGTAGAGCCCGGCCGGCGCCTCGTCGAAGTCATAGACCTGCGCGGGCTCGCGGTAGTCGAGCAGGCGCCAGGTGCTGCCCCGCGCCAGATCGGCCGCGAGGCCGGGCGAGAGGCAGCGAAAGTCGGCCGCCTGCTCCAGCCACCGCTCGACGAGGGACGGATCGGTGACCGCGCGGGACACCGGCACCGGGCGATGCCCGCTCAGCCCAACATCTCCTTGACGAGGTCGCGCTCCTCGACGAGCTCGTCCGCGCTGGCCTTGATGCGGGCCTGCGAGGCGGCGTCGAGCTCGATGCCCTGCACGACGTGGTACTGCCCGTCGGCGTCGACCGTGCACGGGTAGGAGAAGGTGAGGCCCTCGGGCACGCCGTAGTCGCCGGTGCTCTGGATGGCCATGCTCACCCACTCGCCCGCGGGCGTCGGGCGATGCCAGTCGCGGGCGTGGTCGATGGCCGCCCAGGCCGCCGACGCCGCCGAGGACTTGCCGCGCGCGTCGATGATGGCCTTGCCGCGCTGCTGCACCGTCTTGATGAAGGGCCCGTCGAGCCAGGCGTGATCGGTGATCACGTCGGTGGCGTTCCGGCCGCCGATGAGCGCGTGCGTGAAGTCGGGGTACATGGTGGGCGAGTGGTTGCCCCAGATGCCCATGCGCGTGACGTCGGCCACCCGCGCGCCGGCCTTGGCCGCCAGCTGGGCCTTGGCGCGGTTCTGGTCGAGCCGGGTCATCGCCGTGTAGTTGGCCGGGTGGGTGCGCCTGGCCTGGGCGCGGGCGATCAAGCTGTTGGTGTTGCAGGGGTTGCCCACCACCAGCACCTTCACGCCGACCTTCGCGTTGGCGTCGATCGCGCGGCCCTGGCCGATGAAGATCTTGCCGTTGTCACGCAGCAGATCGGCGCGCTCCATGCCTGGGCCACGGGGCTTGCTGCCGACCAGCAGCACCAGATCGGCGTCCCCGAAGGCCGTGTCGGCGCTGTCGGTGGCGATGATGTCGTGCACGAGCGGGTAGGCTGCGTCCTGCAACTCCATCTTGACGCCCTCGAGGGCCTGCTGGGCCACCGGCAGCTCGAGCAGCTGCAGGATCACCGGCTGATCCGGGCCGAAGATCTGACCCGCGGCGACGGGAAACACGAGGCTGTAGCCGATCTGGCCGGCGGCACCGGTGATCGCGACACGGAGGGGCTGCTTGGACATGTTGCGCTCCTTTGGGGACTCGTCCGGGGGCGGAGTGTAGCGGACTCGCGGCGCGCGGCAAGGGCGATGGGTGGCCCTCGCGGGCGGTCAACCCTCGGCCAGCGCGCGGGTGCGACGCGACACGACCGCGAATCGGGCCAGCATGGTCAGCCCCGCGAAGGCCAGGCCCGCGGTGAGCCCCCACCAAAGCCCCCGCGCGCCCCAGCCCAGGCCGAAGGCGAGCGCCACGGCGACCGGCAGGCCGACCACCCAGTGACCCACGAGGGCGAGGCGCATCGCCCCGTGCGTGTCGCCCGCGCCACGCAGGGCGCCCGAGGCGACCGCCTGCAGGCCGTCGAAGATCTGGAAGACGGCGGCGATGCGCAGCAGAGGGACGGCCGCCGCGATCACCTCGGGCGAGCTCGAGACCAGGCGCGCCAGCCCCTCGGGCGCCAGCGCGAAGGCGGTCGCCCCGCAGGCCATGATCGCCACCCCCGTCCCGACGCCGACGAGGCCTGCGCGGCGGGTGCCGGCCGGATCCCCCCGGCCCACGGCGTGGCCCACCCGGACCGCGGTGGCCGCGCCCAGGCCATAGCAGAGCGTGAACGTGAAAGAAGCCAGTTGAATCGCGACGTTGTGGCCGCCGGACACGGCCGCGCCGAAGCCGCCGGCCAGGACCGTCGCCACCACGAAGGTCGTCCCCTCGAAGAGGTGCGCCAGCCCGATCGGCCACCCGACGCGCAGCAGCGATCGCACCCCCGCCAGCGTCGGCGGCGGTGCGTCTTCGGGCGCGGGCAGGCCGCGCAGCGCGACCCACAGCACGGCGACCTGCGCCACCATCACCACCGTCGAGGCGAGGCCCAGCCCGAACACCCCCCACCCGTCGAAGCCGACCGCCGGCAGCCCCGCGCGCACCAGCGCACGATCCCCGAAGGCGAGCAGGATGCTCAGCGGCACGTTGACCAGGTTGGCCACGATGGTGCCCCAAAGGACGGGCCGGGCGTGGTGGCGTGCCTGCAGGTAGCTGCGCTGCGCGACGTGCACCAGCAGCGCCACGATCGAAGGGCCCCGCGCCCAGAGGTAGGCACCCACCTCGACCCGCGTCGCCTCGTCCACCCCCGCCGCGCGCAGCGAGGGCCCATGCACGAGCGCCAGGGCCACCGTCGAGGGCACCGCGAGCACCACGGCCAGGCGCACCGCCTCCCGCAGCGCCTGCCGCGCCCGCCCGGTTCGCCCCGCGCCCAGGGCCTGCGAGGCGACCGGATCGAGGGCCATGAGCGTGCCGATCGCGAGGATGCTGCACGCGAAGTAGATCGACGCGCCCAGCCCGGTGGCGGCGATGGCCGTGGCCCCCAGCCGCCCGGCGACGGCCGTGTCGACCAGTCCCAGCAGCTGGTTGCCGCCGAAGGAGAGCGCCAGCGGCCAGGCGAGCGAGAGCGTGGCGCGCAGCTCGGCGCGGACCGGTCGCAGTGCGGACGTCGACTCTGCGGGCGTCGGCTCTGCGGGCGTCGGCCGTGCGGGCGTCGGCCGTGCGGGCGTCGGCTCTGCGGGCGTCTGCTGTGCGGGCATCGGCGGGTGATGCCAGAGCCAGGGGCCCCGCGCAACCGCGCCGGCGCCGCTTGACACGCGCACCTCGGATGCGCGACGACGCAGCGCGTCCCACGGTCTCGCGCAGAGAGTCGATGAACCGCCCTGCCCAACACCTGCCGATCGTCCTGGCGGCCCTGCTGCTCGGCGTCCCCGCCTGCGACTCCACGGAGCAGAGCCCCCTGCCGCCTGCCCCGACCGGCGGCCGCTTCGGCGAGGACGGACGGACCGACGCCGCGGTGCACGACCACGACGCGCCCGACAGCAGCGGCCAGCCGGTCGAGGATCGCAGATCCGTGGCCTGCGCCGACCCCGACTGGACGCCGGGGCCGTGCGTCGAGGGCGTCGGCGAGCACCGCGACAACCAAGGTCAGGCCCACATCGCCGTCGACCAGCCGATCGCCTACGCCTTCGATCCACCCTCCAGCGGCGACCACCGGGGCGTCTGGGCCCGTTGGGGCGCCTACGAGGACCTGCCGCCCCAACGCTTCCTGCACAACCTGGAGCACGGCGGCGCGGCGCTGCTGCACCACCCCTGCGCGCCCGCCGTTACGGTGCAGGCGCTGCGCGACGTGGCGGACGCCCGAGACGACGACGCCGGGGGCCCCTTCCGCTGGGTGCTGACCCCCTACCCCGATCTGCCCCAGGCGATCGCGGTCGTCACGTGGGAGTGGACCTACACGGCCGACTGCGTGCGGCCCGACGAGATCGCCGAGTTCCTCGACCGTCACTACCGCATGGCCCCTGAAGACATCGCGAGCGACGGCGGCTACGCGGAGGGCTGGCTGGGGCGCTGAGCCCGTTGCGGTGGCCATGACGGCCCCGGCGTGGCAGGGTTCGGCTCACACTCATCAGCCCGGAGGAGTGGCCATGGTCCCGCCGTCGCCCGCCGTCGCCCCCGAAGACCTCCTGCTCGCGCGCTTCCATGGTCACGTGGACAGAAGACCCGACGCCACCTGGCTGTCCCAGCCGATGGGGGGCGGCGTCGTCGATCACTTCAGCTTCGCGCGCGCCTTCGACGAGGCCAGCCGCATGGCCGCGTGGCTGCGCGCGCTCGAGCTTCCGCCGGGCAGCCGCGTCGCGATTCTGTCGAAGAACTGCGCCCACTTCATCCTCGCCGAGCTGGCGATCTGGATGGCCGGGCACGTCTCGGTGGCGCTCTATCCCACCCTCGACGCGGCCACCGTGCGCTACATCCTGGAGCACAGCGAGGCGCAGCTGTTGTTCGTCGGCAAGCTCGACACCTGGGACGAGATGCGGCCCGGCGTGCCCGAGGGCCTCAAGCAGGTGTCCTTCCCGCTGAGCCCGACCAGCGATCTGCCCACCTGGAGCGAGCTCATCGCGCAGGTGGCGCCCCTGCCCGAGCGCACGCAGCGGCCGGCGTCCGACCTCGCGCTGCTGCTCTACACCTCGGGCAGCACCGGGCAGCCCAAGGGCGTGATGCACGACTTCGCGAGCATCTCGGCCGCCACCGTGGGCATCGTCCGCGCGCTCGGGCTCAACGAGGCCGACCGCATGCTGTCCTACCTGCCCTTGGCGCACGCCATGGAGCGCTGGCTGATCGAGTTCGTGTCCTTCGTGGCGGGCGGACACATCTTCTTCGCCGAGTCTCTCGACACCTTCGTGCACGATCTGGCGCGCGCACGCCCGACGATCTTCCTGTCGGTGCCCCGCCTGTGGCTGAAGTTCCAGCTGGGCGTGTTCAGGAAGATGCCGCCCAAGAAGCTGTCGCGGCTGCTGAAGATCCCGGTGGTCGGCGGCCTCGTGAGGCGCAAGGTGCTCGCGGGCCTGGGCCTCGATCAGGTGCGCCTGGCGGGCAGCGGCTCGGCCCCCATCCCCGGCGATCTGATCCAGTGGTACCGCGACCTGGGCCTCGAGCTGCTCGAGGGCTATGGCATGAGCGAGAACTTCTCCTACTCGCACCTGTCGCTGCCCGGCAAGGCGCGGGTGGGCTACGTGGGCAGCACCTACCCCGAGGTGATGTGCCGGCTGACCGACGAAGGCGAGGTGCTCGTCAAGAGTCCGGGCAGCATGCGCGGCTACTACAAGCAGCCCGAGGTCTCGGCGGAGTGCTTCACCGAGGATGGTTTCCTGCGGACGGGCGACCGCGGCGAGATCGACGGCGAGGGGCGGCTGCGCATCACGGGGCGCGTCAAGGAGCTGTTCAAGACCAGCAAGGGCAAGTACGTCGCGCCCGCGCCCATCGAGAACCTGATCAACAACGATCCCCACGTCGAGCTGTCCTGCGTGGCGGGCTCGGGCTATCCGGAGGCCCACGCGGTCGTCCAGCTCTCGGAGGATCTGCTGCCCACCCTGGCCGATCCGGCGGTGCGCGCCCGTGTCGAGGCCGCCCTCGGGGCGCTGCTCGACCAGGTCAACGCGCAGGTGCTGGGCTATGAGCGGCTGGCCTTCCTCGCCGTGGCCCGGGAGCCCTGGACCATCGAGGCGGGCTTCCTGACCCCGACCCTGAAGATCAAGCGCGCCCGCATCGAGGACGCCTACAGCCCCCAGCTCGACGCCTGGTACGCCGATAAGTCCAAGGTGATCTGGGAGCAGCCCCCGGCCGCATGAACGCCGCGCCCAAGGAATGACGCAGACCAGCGCGCTGCTCCTGACCCTGGCCTTCGAGCTGCCGGTCGCCGCCCTGTGGCCGCGGGGCCCCGTGGGGCGCGGACGACTGATGCTCCGACTGCTGCTCGGCTGCTCTGCGCGCTCTGCGCTTCGCTGCTCACCCATCCCTTGGCGTGGTGGCTCAATCAGGCCTGGGCGGCCCCCGCCGCCCGCAGCAAGCCCACCCTCCGCGTCGCGCGCATCGAACACCCCTCGCTCGGTCAGGAGCCCCCGGCTCAGCTCGCCAATGTTCGCAGCGTCAGCGCGCCCGTAGCGCTGTCCTCACCCATGGACACGTAGATCACGCCCTCGGTGCGCAGCACACCCCAGGTGTTGTTGCGGCCCAGCCGCGCCTCGAGCCCGGCCAGCAGATCGCCCGGCACGCCGATCACGCGCAGCGCCTCGGCCCGGTGAATCCGCTGCCCGGCCAGGCCCGCCACCAGGGCGTCCGCGTCCCGGTGGGTGTAGACCGCCACCTCGGCGCCGAGCTTGCTCGCCTTGTGCAGCCGGTCCGCCGAGGCCGATCCGATCTCGACCCACAGCGTGATGCGGCCCGTGGGATCGTGCGCCCACAGATCCGCGTCCTCGGCCACGCTCACGCCGCGCCCGAAGGCGAGCCCCTCACGCAGCTCCAGGGCGTAGGCCAGCACGCGGGTCAGCAGGTAGGGCACCGTCTCGGAGGGGTGCCGCGCCACGCGCAGCTCGACCTCGGCGTAGACGCCGCGATCCACGTCCGCGACGTCCAGGCGAAAGGTGTGCATGGTCGAGGGGAGCGCCATGGCGCTCCATACCACGCGCCAGCGGGCGTGTCGCCGGCTGGCTGCGCCCGGGGATCCGCGCGCAGCTCATTCCAGTCCCGCCCGCCGCCGAGCCCATCTTTACACCCGTGCCCCGTGCGACCATGATGCCGCGCCATGTCGCGCCGCGTCCGCCTCCGATCCACCTCGACCCCCATCATCCTGGGCAGCGCCACGGTGGCCCTGGCGGTGTTGATGCTGGTGTCGTGGATCCTCGTGGTGGTCAACGACCCCGACTTCAGCCGCAACGTGGGCCAGAACACGACGCTGCTGGTCATGGGCATCCTGTCCCTCAGCATCATCGCCGCCGTCCTGGTGCTGTTCAGCGTGGTGCTGGTGCGCGAGATCCTCGAGGTGAGGCGGCAGGTCAGCTTCATCGACTCGGTCACCCACGAGCTCAAGAGCCCGCTCGCCTCGATCAAGCTCTGCGTCGACACCGTCCAGCGCACGGGCCTCTCGGCCGAGCAGCGCGAGCACCTGTACGACATGATGAAGGCCGATGTGGACCGCCTGGCGAGCTTCATCGACGACGTGCTGGTGGCCAACCGGCTGAGCGCCGAGGGCGCCCGCCACGAGGTCTCGGCGGTGCCGCTGCGCGCGCTCATCGACCGCTGCATCGAGCGCGCGACCTACCGCCACGACGCGCCACCCGGCGCGGTGACGGTCGAAGTCCCGGCCACCCTGACGCTCCAGTCCGATCCGACGGCCCTCGAGATCATCGTCAAGAACCTGATCGACAACGCGGTGAAGTACAGCGATCCACCGGTGGCGGTGCGCGTGGCCGCCGAGCGCCTCCCGGACGGCGCGCTGCACCTCAGCGTGCGGGACGCCGGCATCGGCCTGTTGGCCAAGGACCAGAAGCGCATCCTCGAGCGCTTCTACCGCGTGGACAGCGAGGCGGTGCGACGGCGCCGCGGCACTGGCCTGGGGCTCTTCGTGGTGTCGGCGCTGGTGCGCGGCCTCGGCGGCCGCCTGCGGGTCGAGTCGGAGGGGCCGGAGCGCGGCACCACGATGCACGTGACGCTCCCCGCCCGGGATCCCACGGACTCCGCCCACGACACCGCGTCGGAGAGCGCCTGAGATGAGCACACGTCGCATCCTGCTGATCGAGGACGAGCAGCACCTGGCCAGCGCCCTGAAGCTGAACCTGGGCCTCGAGGGCTACGAGGTGCTGCACGCGGCCTCGGCGCGCGAGGCCGGGCGCCTGCTGGTCGATCCGACGGGCTTCCACGCCATCATCCTCGACGTCATGCTGCCCGACGTGGACGGCGTCACCTTCTGCCAGCGGCTGCGCGACGCGGGCGACTATACGCCGGTGCTGATGCTGACCGCCCGCAGCTCACCACAGGACAAGGTCGCGGGGCTCGAGGCCGGGGCGGACGACTACCTGCCCAAGCCCTTCGAGCTCGCCGAGCTGCTCGCGCGGGTGCGTTCGCTGATGCGGCGGGCCCGCTGGGCGCGCGCCGAGACCGAGACCGACGGCGCCATGCTGCGCTTCGGGCAGGTGGTGGTCGACTTCGCGACCCACCGGGTGATGGTCGCCGACCGGCCCATCACGCTGACGAAGCTCGAGCTCGACCTGCTGCGCTACTTCGCCGAGAACGCGCGCCGCGTCCTGAGCCGCGGTGAGCTGCTGGAGAACGTATGGCACGTCGACCGGCACGCCAACACCCGCACCGTGGACAACTTCATCGTGCGCCTGCGGCGGCAGCTCGAGCCCGATCCCCAGCGGCCCGTCCACTTCGTGAGCGTCCGCGGCGCCGGCTACAAGTTCGAGCCGTGAGCCGTACGCTGGCCACCGTGAACCGCCGACCGTGAGCTGCCGACCGTGAGCTGCCGACCGTGACCATCGCCTTCTTCGACCTCGACCGCACCGTGATCGCCCGCAACTCGGGCTCGCTCTGGCTGCGGAGCGAGGTGCGCAAGGGCTACATCTCGAAGCGGGCCGCCCTGCGGGCGACGACCTGGCTGCTGCGCTACCACCTGGGGTTCGGCGATCTCGAGTTCGCCCTGCGGGAGGCCGTGGCCACGCTGCGCGGCACCCACGAGGACGCCCTGCGCGCCCGGACCGAGGCCTTCTACCGCCGCGAGGTGCGCGGTCTGGTGCGGCCCGGCGCGCACACGGCGCTGGCGCGGCATCACGCGCGCGGCGATCTGCGGGTGCTGCTGACCACGTCGTCGAATTACCTGTCGGCGCCCGTGACGCGCGATCTGGGGCTGGACGCCTACCTGTGCACCACCTTCGAGGTGCGCCCCGATGGCGTCTTCACGGGCGAGCCCAACCACCCCCTGTGCTACGGCGCCGGCAAGGTCGCGCTGGCCGGGGCCTTCGCGGCGTCGCGCGGGATCGAGCTCGGTGCCTGCGCCTTCTACTCGGACTCGATGTCCGACCTGCCCATGCTCGAGGCGGTCGGCCACCCGGTCGCCGTCAACCCTGATCCGCGGCTGCGCCGGCTCGCCGCGGCGCGCGCCTGGCCGGTCCTCGATTGGGGCGATCCGCCAAGAGCGCCCGGACCGCCCTGAGCGCCCCGCCGGCGTCGCCTCAGGGCGTCGAGCAGACCGCGACCGCCGCGTCGGTGAGCCCCGGCAGATCGGCCGCGGGCCCGCAGGCGCGACAGGCCGGATCGCGGGGCAGCTGCATCCGCCGAAACCTGGCCTGGAGCGCGTCGTAGTGCAGCAGCACGCCGACGAGAGGGCGCCCCACCCCGAGCACGATCTTGAGCGCCTCGGCCGCCTGCAGGACGCCGATGACCCCGGGCAGCACGCCGAGCACGCCGGCCTCGGCGCAGCTGGGCGCCAACTCTGGGGGTGGTGGCGACGGGAAGGCGCAGCGATAGCAGGGGCCGCCCCCCGGCGCCGCGGCCCAGAACACCCCGACCTGCCCTTCGAAGCGATGCACCGCCCCGTGCACGCAGGGCAGGCCCGCGCGCACGCAGGCGTCGTTGATCACGTAGCGCGCCGCGAAGTTGTCCGTGCCGTCGATCACCACGTCGTAGTCGCCCACCAGGGCCGCCACGTTGTCCGGGCCCACCCGCTCGGCATAGGTGCGCACGGTGATGCCAGGGTTGAGCCCGCTGAGCGTCTTGCGCGCCGAGTCGACCTTGCGCTGCCCCACGCGGTCGTCGGCGTGCAGTACCTGCCGCTGGAGGTTGCCGCGGTCGACCAGATCGTCGTCGACCACGCCCAGGGTCCCCACCCCGGCCGCCGCCAGGTAGAGGGCCGCCGGCGAGCCGAGCCCGCCCGCGCCGATCACCAGCACCCGCGCGTCGAGGAGTCGCAGCTGACCCGCCTCGCCCACCTCCGGCAGGCGGAGGTGCCGCGCATAGCGGGCCCGCGCTTCGGCGTCCAGCGTGCGGGGAGTCTCGATGGGCAGACCGCAGGCCTTCCACCGATCCAGCCCGCCCGCCATCGAGCGCACGTCGGCGTAGCCCAGCGCGTCGAGGGCCTCGGCCGCGAACAGGGAGCGCTGACCGGCGGCGCAGTAGACGATGATGGGGGTCTCGGGGTCGGGGATCAGGGCCTCGACCCGCAATTCGAGCCAGCCACGGTCCACCACCAAGGCCCCCGTGGCGATGCCGGCGGCCACCTCGTCGGGGGTGCGTACGTCCAGCAAGACCGCCCCCAACGCCGCCGCTGCGAAGGCCTCCGGGGCGTCGACCTCGCGGACGCGGGCCCGCAGGTCGGAGAGTCGTTGCATTTTTCGGTTCATCCCTCTAGGTCTCCGCGTCGAGATGGACGAAGAATACCAGCGACCGGGAGGGACAACATGAACGTGTTCGGCCGCATCGCAGTGTGGGAAGGCAATATCACCACGCTCGAGGTGGATGCGGTGGTCAACGCCGCCAACGAGTCGCTGTTGGGGGGTGGCGGCGTGGACGGCGCCATTCATCGCGCCGCGGGCCCGGAGCTGCTCGAGGCCTGCCGGGCGCTGGGGCCTTGCCCGACGGGCGAGGCGCGCATCACGCCCGCCTTCAACCTCAAGGCCCGCTTCGTGATTCACACGGTGGGCCCGCGCTGGCAGGGGGGCAAGGACGGCGAGTCGGAGCTGCTGTCGAACTGCTACCGAAAGAGCCTCGAGCTGGCCATGGCCGAGGGGGTCGACACCATCGCCTTCCCCTCCATCAGCACCGGGGCCTACGGCTACCCCATCGAGGAGGCCACCGAGGTCGCGATGGAGACCGTGGCCGAGTGGCTCACCGAGCACGACATGCCCAGGCGCGTGATCATGTGCACTTTCGACGCGCGCGCCACGCGGCTGATGCGCCAGGCGCGGATGGACCTCGCCGACGACCGCGAGGACTGAGAGTCACCCCGCAGACAGCAATCCGCGACACAGCAATCCCCGACACAGCAATCCCCGACACAGCAATCCCCGACACAGCAATCCCCGACACAGCA
>CALBMW010000427.1 GCA_937896275.1 uncultured Myxococcales bacterium | reverse complement strand
CGCGGGGACGTCCCACCCCAGCGAGAGCACCTCGAGGCCGCGCGCCCGTCGCACTCGAGCGTCCAGGGGCGGTGACCCCGCCAGCGCGTCGAGCTCGGCGTCGGGGGGATCGGGGTGGGCCACGGCGGCCTCGTAGCGCGCGAGATCGGCGGCGGGGCCTGGGTGTTCGGCCGCCAGGAAGCCCGCGAAGCGGCGGGCGACGGGGGCCCGCACCGGCGGCTCGGTGGCGACGAAGCGGTCGACGAGCGGATCGAAGTCGAGGCCCAGCGCCGCGACCGTGTCGGGCAGCACGTCGACCAGCCCCGCCGCGACCTGATCGATGGCCCGACCGTAGCCGCGCGGCAGGTCGTAGCCCACCGCGAACACCTCATAGGGCTCGGGCAGGACCCACTCCCCGTGGAGCGCCTCGTAAGCCTCGATGATCGCTGCGGTTTCTGCCTCGCCCGGCCGGACCGCGAGGCGCTCCGACAGGTCGTCGAGCGCGTCCCCCAGGTCACCCTCGCACTCGGACGCGACCTGCATCAGACGCCAGCCGACGTCGGTCGCGATCCAGCGCGCGCGATCCCCTTCGAGGGCAGGGGCGTCGCCGCGTCCGCACAGGGCCTCGGCCACGGCGAGGGCCCGCGCGGCGAGGGCGTCGAGGTCGGCGAAGCCGCCTTGGGCGGGGCCGAAGAAGCGCTCCACATAGCGCCGCTGGGTAGGGCTGTCCAGGCGAGCGCGGTGGGCAGCGCACCAGGCGAGCGCGTCCGAGGCCAGATCGATGGTCGCGTGGCGGTGGGGGATCATCGCGCCGACGCGACGCGTGCGTGCGACCGCCTCGATCTCGGCGCGGACGAAGGCCATGCCCGCGTCGTACCAACGCTCCGTCTCGGGATCGGTCGGCGCCGGCCCAACGCGCGCCGCGCGCTCGCAGTCCGCGCACCACGCGCCGAACAGCGGACCGCCACCGCGGTGTAAGGGGCACCGCCGCAGCCCGGCCTCGTCGAAGAAATACCAGAGCGCGACCGGCACCACCTCGGCCAGCCGCGCGGCGCAGGCGTGAAACAGCGCCGACGCCCCCGGGCGCCAGGCGAAGCCCACCAGGACGTGGCACAGCTCGTGGGCGGTCCACTTGGCGCGGTGCCCGGGGTGGAAGCTGCCGATCGGGTTGTCGTAGCGGAAGTGCTGGTACTTGTGCTCGACGAGCAGCCCGCCGCGCCACGCGGGCGTGCCCGCCAGGTCGGGGCGGTCTTCGGGGATCCAGTCCGGCGGCGCGGGCAGGTGTGCGCGGTGCTCGAAGTGACTCAGCATCAGGCCCGAGGCGGCGGCCAGGTGTCCCACCCGCGTCGCGGCGGGCGAGCGGGCCAGCTCGTGGTCGGGGGCGTTGGGCAGGCCGAAGCTCGTCATGTGGATCTCCCGTCGTCGAAACGCGGCGCCTGCATACGGCGACCGCGGCGTCGACGCAAGGGTCGCCGGGCACGGTGTGCCGCGCGCGCACACCCATGTCTCGGGGGTCGGCCACACAACCCCTACAAGCAGCGCGCAGCCCAGGCTAGTGTGCCGCGGGCACACGGCGTGCACGGGCCGCCGCCCGCGTCTCGTGCGAGACCACGGAGGAACCATGATTCGTATCGCGCCCTCTGCCCTTCGCGTCGGCCTGCTCGCGGCCACGCTCGCCGCCTGTCACCACGCCAAGGACGAGCCGGGGACCCCCGCCGACTCGGGGGGTCGCGGCGCCGCCGTAGCGCCCGCTGAGACCGGCACCGCTCAGGCACCCACCAGCGCCACGTCACGGGCCGATCCGGGCCCCATCCTGAAGCGCACCACGGGCACCCGCGCCGCCGAGGCTCGCCCGCGCGTCGAGCTGCACGCCGACGCCCGCCAGGTCTGGAAGGGGGCCACCTTCGTTCAGGTGCCGGTGCCCGACGACGTCTCGTCCCTGGTGCGGGGCGCCGAGTACGAGGCCTGGCTGGTCGTGCGCGGTGACACCTACGGGCTGGCGATTCCCGCGGGCGAGGGACGCACGCTGGACCGGCCGCTGATGTTCGTGCGCTTCCCCGGTGACACGGCGCCCGACAGCTTCGAGGTGGCCTGGTATCAGGGCGCCAGCGCTGATGGCAAGCCGGGCCAGACGCAGATCCTCGCCGTCGACGGCGTGCGGGCCGCGGCCACCGAGCCCGACGTGGCGGCGCGCTTCCACGACGCGGCCAGCCGCTGGTTCGATGGGCGCGGCAGCCTCGGCTTCATCCGACGCGACGCCTTCTACACCTTCGCCGGGGCGCGGGTTCAGGCGCTGGGCAAGGGCAAGCTACGGTCCAACGCCCCGGGCCTCGTGCGCCGCGCGAATCGCACCGACGTCGCGGAGCTGATGAACCTCTATACCGGGATGACCTCGGTCGAGGAGGCCCTGCAGACGGACCGTGGCCTGCTGCAGCGCGACATCGGCGGCCCGCGCGAGCTGCCCCTGACCGAGGTGAAGGCGCTGGACCTGCCCGGACACCCCTGGGACGCGATGATCGCCGAGCTGCCGGGCGGGCCGCAGCCGGTGATCGAGCCCCTCGCCGCATACGTCCCAGCGGACATGCTCTACGTCCACTTCCACGATCCGCGCACGCTGGCCCGGCTCTCAGAGGACATCGAGAGCCTGCTGACACCGATGGCGCGCGCCTTCGAGGAGCGGTCGGGGGACGAGCACCTCAGCGCCCTCTACGAGGACCAGCTGGCCATCGAGCGCCTCGGCCTGGCCAAGACGTTGGGCCACCTGGCGGCGCGTGGCGTGGCCATCGTCGCGAGCGACCCCTTCTTCCGTGAAGGGACCGACTTGACGCTCCTGTTCCACGTACAGAGCCAGCAGGTGCTCGACGCCGCCCTCGCCGAGTACGAGCGTCGGGTGCGCGCCCGCCATCCCGACGCCAGCGACTCGACCTACACGCTGGGAACACACGTCGTGCGCCTGCTCTCGACGCCCGACCGAGCCGTGCGGCAGCACCGCCTGACGCTGCATGACGAGACGCTCGGTGATGTGGTCGTGGTGTCCAACAGCGGGGCCGCGCTCAGCCGCGTCGTCGACGCCGCGGAGGGTCGTCGCGTGGCGCTGAAGGACTCGGGCGACTTCAGGTACTTCCGCGCGCGCTTCCCCTATGACGAGAAGACCGAGGACGGCTTCGGGTTCCTCTCGGACGCCTTCGTGACGCACGTGACCGGCCCCCGGGTGAAGATCCTGCAGGCGCGTCGCATGCAAGCCGCCGCCGATCTGGCGGGCGTGGCACACGGGGCGCTCCTGCACGGTTGGCTCGCCGGGCAGGCCCCGCGCGACGCCGCGCAGTTGCTGGCGTCGGGCGTATTGGACGCCACCGAGTTGACGCACTCGGCGGGCGAGGGGTCGATCACCTTCGATCCGGCGACGGGTCCCCGCTCGAAGGCCTGGGGCACGCTCGCGTCGCTGACCCCGCTCATCGAGTTGCCGCTCGACCGCGTGAGCGCCATCGAGCGAAGCGGTTACGATCGCTTCCGCGAGACCTACCAGAACTACTGGCGGGGCTACATCGACCCGATCGGCGTGCGCATCGTGCACGGGCCCAACGGCATTCGCCTGGACGCCCGCATGATGCCCCTGCTGCAGAACACGGGCTACGACGAGATCGCCGAGGCGGTGGGCGACAAGCGCGTGCTGCCGCCTTCCCTGGAGGACGGCATGCGCCTCACGATGGCGGTGTCCGAGTCGTCCTCGATGCGTCGAGAGCTCGACCAGCTCAGCCGCGTGTCGACCGGCAACCGCGACCTGGGCCTGGGCTGGCTGGGTGACTGGGTCATGGTCGGCTTCGCCGATCGGAGCGGCCTGTGGGACATGGCCCTCTCGCTGGGCGAGGTGCCCAGCGTCGATGGCCAGATCGAGAAGCGCGATCCCACCATCCGCAAGCAGGTCTTCGCCCGGGCGCCGATCTACGTCGGGGCGCACGTGCGGGACAAGCTGGCCCTCGCCGCCACCCTCACGGCGCTCAAGACCTTCGTCGAGAGCGCCGCCCCGGGCATCGTCGACTGGCAGCGCGACGGCGCCTGGCGTGACGTGCCCGTGGTGACGGTGCGCGAGACGCTCAGCCGTCAAGATGGCGAGACGGGGGTCGCGGTGTACTACGCCATCGTCAAGGACGTGCTCCTGTTGAGCCTCGACCGCGCGACGCTCGAGATGCAGATGGACGCGGTGCTCGACGGACGCACGCCCAAGGTGGTTAGCGGCGACGACGTGGCCGGATCAGCGCAGGGCGTCCTGGCCTTGCGCCCCACCAGCGGCCAGGGCTGGCTCGCCCGCACGGCGCTCGGCATCCTCGAGAAGGGTATCGAGGCCAGCAACCACGCGGCCTTCCGCGCCTTCGAGGGGTTGGCGCGCGGCCTCGGCGATCGCCTCCCGGGGCCGGGTGACGCGCGCCGGGCCGTGGCGATGGGCTACCTGGGCGCCCTGCCGGCGATCGTGCACGGCGGTCACTTCGAGATGGTCGACGGCCTCGCCCGGCACACCCTGTATGGCACCGAGACCGAGCCTGCGAGCCTCGAGATCCCGACGCCCGCCTCGCCCGTCAGCGCCTTCATCCAGGATCTCGATCGGCTGCAGCTGGGCGTCAGCATCGTGGGCGAGGGGCGCCATCGCGGGCTCGCCACGCAGGTGCTCTGGGAGCGGCGCGCGCGCTGACGCCCCCGCCGGGCGCGCCTCGGGGGGATCGCCGAGTCCGCCGCGTGCTATTGTCCGCCGCCGGTGGGGGGCCAGCCGACGATGTCCCAGGTCATGCGCGCGTTGGAGCGGTCGGGGCCGCTGGTTCGGGTCGTCGAGCGCCCCGTTCCCGCGCCGGGCCCCGGTGAGATCGCGATCCGTGTCGAGGTCGCCGGCCTCTGTCGAACGGACGTCCTCGTCGCGCGCGGCCTGCTGCCCTGCGCCGATCCCGTGATCCTGGGTCACGAGTTCGCCGGCCGGATCGCCGCGCTGGGCACTGGCGTGGCGGGTCCGTCGGTCGGCACGCCGGTCACGGTGATGCCCCTGCTCGCCGACGGCACGATGTTGGGCGTGCATCGGGATGGCGCCTTCGCCGAGGTCGTGGTGGTGCCCGCCGTCGCGGTGCACCCGTTGCCGCCCGACCTGCCATGGACGGTGGGCGCCTACGCCGAGCCGGTGGCCGCGGCGCTCGCGGCGACGACCGTCGGCCTCGCCCCAGCGGACCGCATCTACGTGCTGGGCGAAGGGCGCATCGCGGCCCTGCTGCTGGGCGTGCTGCGCGCGACCGGCCACGATCGCGTGGTCGCCGGGCTCACGCCCGAGCCGGGCGCCTGGGACGTCGTGGTCGAGGCACACCCGGCGCCCGGCATGCTCGATCAGGCGGTGCGCGCCGTGCGGGCGCGGGGCCGCGTGGTCCTGCGCAGCCGCGCGCCGCTCACGCTCACGCTCGATCTGCTCTCGGCGATCGAGCGCGAGGTCACCCTGCACGCGGTCCGCTACGGCGACTTCGGCGCGGCCGTGGAGCTGCTCGTGTCCGGTCGCCTGTCGCTGGGTCCGCTCATCGGACCGATCCATCCCCTCGAAGCCTTCGCCCAGCTCGTCGACGCCTCCGACGCCGCGGTGAAGCACTTCCTCGCGCCGCGCTGAGGGGCTGGCCGTGTGCGGACTGGTGGCGACCTGGTCGCTGGACGGCGCGCCCGTCGACCGCGCGGCCCTCGCGCGGGGCATCGCGGCGCTGACGCACCGTGGGCCGGACGGCGCGGGCCGCTGGATAGGGCAGGGGGTCGCGCTGGGCCACACGCGGCTGGCGATCGTGGACCCCTCCGGTGGGGCGCAGCCCTTTCACGCCGAGGAGGCCGGCGTCGTCGCGGTGGTCACCGGCGAGCTCTACGGCCACGCCGAGCAGCGCCGTACGCTCGAGGCGCGCGGTCACCGGTTCCGCAGCCGGTGTGACGCCGAGGTGCTGGTGCACCTGTACGCCGAGCACGGCCTCGGCGCGCTCGATCGCCTCGACGGCGAGTTCGCGTTCGCCCTGTATGACAAGCCTCGGCGCCGACTGGTGGTGGCGCGCGACCGCCTGGGCGTCCGGTCACTGGTGTGGCACTTCGACGGTGCCACGCTGCGCGTCGCCTCGGAGGCCAAGGCCCTGTTCGCCCAGGGGGTGGCCGCCGCCTGGGATCCCGAGGCGGTGTGGCAGGCCTTCAGTCATCAGTACCTGCACCCAAATCGAACAGTGTTCAACAGCATCCATCGATTGCCGGCCGGGGGACTCCTCGTGGCCGACATGAACGGTGTACGCACATCGACGTGGTGGGCGCTGCCGCTCTCGGCGCCGACACCCGTCGGGGACGAAGAAGGGGTGGCGCGCCTCGACGCTGCGCTGCGGGCCAGCGTCGAGGCGCGGCTCACCGGCGAACGCCCGATCGGCTTCCAGCTCAGCGGCGGCCTCGACTCGTCGACCATCGTCGGCCTGGCCGCGGATCTCGGCGTCCGCCCGGTGTGCTTCACGGCCCGCTTCCCGGGCGACGCGGCCTACGACGAGGGCGCGCTGGCCCGAGAGACCGCGGCGCGGCTGGGCGCGACGCTCCACGAGGTGTGGCTGGACGGGCCGGCGCTCGCCGGTGCCCTCGCCGGCGCGGTGGCGCAGGTCGAGGGGCTGTGCATCAACGCCCACGTCGCGGCCAAGATGGCGCTGGCCGCGCGCGCGCGCGCCGAGGGCGTCCGGGTCCTGCTCAGCGGGGAGGGTGCCGACGAATTGTTTATGGGTTACACCCACTTGCGAGCCGATCTCGGGCTCGGTACGCAGGCCCTCGATCCGGCGAATCAGGCCGCGATCGGCATCCACCTGCCCGAGGGCCCGGGTCTCTCGACGGCCGCCGTCCAGCGGCGGCTGGGCTTCGTCCCGTCCTTCCTGCAGGCCAAGGCGACGCTGGGTCGCCGCGCGCGGGCCGTGCTCACCGACGACTTCCTGCGCGACTTCGTCCGCCGCGATCCTTTCGACGAGCTGCTCGACGCCGTCCCCCCGCCCACGCCTCGTGAGGGCCACCCGGCCGACCTGTCGGCCTGGCTTTGGACCCGCCTGTGCCTGTCCGGCTACATCCTGCCGACGCTCTGTGAGCCCACCGAGCTGGCCCATGGTGTCGAGGGCCGCCCGCCCTTCCTCGATCAGCGGGTGGTCGAGGTGGCCCGAGCGCTCCCGCACACGCTGAAGGTGCGCGACGGCGTCGAGAAGTGGGCGCTGCGACAGCTGGCGCGCGATCACGTCACCCCCGCCGTCCATCGGCGCGCCAAGCACCCCTTCATGGCGCCGCCGTTCGTCGACGTGGCGGCACAATTCCGCGACGCAACCCTGCCTTCGTTCATCGACTCCGCGCGCCTCGACACCTTGGTGCGTTCGCTGCCCACCTTGCCCGAGCGGGCCCGCGTGGCGACGGATCCGGTGGTCGTGATGGCGCTGTCGTGCGCGGCCCTGCAGCGCGCGTGGATGACAG
>CALBMW010000426.1 GCA_937896275.1 uncultured Myxococcales bacterium | reverse complement strand
CCACGCAGCCGTCGCCGCCCGAGCTCGACGAGCCGCCCGCGTCCACGCGCCGGCCGGGCTCGGCGTCGACCGCGCGTCGCCCGGCGTCGTCCACGAGGACCCGCGCATCCGCCGTGTCGCCGCCGTCGGTGATGGCGATGGCATCGGTCGTTGCTCCGTCGACTCGCGCCGCGTCCTGGGCCGCGGCGTCCGGCCCCAGGGGCGGCATACCGGCGTCCTCGCCCTCGCGCGGGAGCCCGAGGTCCGGATCGGGCATCGCCTCGTCGGCCACCAGCGTCACCGTCCCGAACTGTGCCGGCCGCTTCTCGCGGCCGATGCCCGGCGTCCACTCGAGCCACCCGTCCCGTCCGTCGTCGCCCTGGCCCCCACCGTCCGCGTCGTTGACCAGGAAAGACACACCCAGCGCGCGCCCGGCCGCCAGCGCGACGAGCGGGACCCGCAGCTCGTAGCGCGTGCGCTGTCCATCGCGCACCACCACGCCGGCCGCGCCCCCCAGGGCGCCCTGATGCGCGAACACGACCGACCGCTCCCCCACCCGCGCCAGCGCGAGCTCGCGGTCGTCGGCGCCGTAGCCCTCGCCCGGCGCGGCGTCGCCGTTCACGTCGATGGCGAGCTGCACCGAGTCGCCCTGCCACAGGGCGTCGTCGGGCCGGTCGTTGCTGTGCCGCTCGTCGACCACCTCGACCGACAACCACAGCGCGGTGTCGCTCCAGGCCGCACAGGCGCGGGCCGACAGATCGGCGTCGCCCGCGCGCGGCTGGCTCACGATCTCATAGGTGTTCAGGACCACACAGCCGGCGTCGTCCCACTCGCCGAGCGATCCGTCGGGCTGACCCGGATCGCGGTGGGGCGCGCTCAACGCCACAGGTGGCGGCGGCTCCGGCGGCGGCGGCATCGCGGCGCCCTCCGACCACACGGGGTTGCGCGCCAGCTCGCCCTGCAGCCAGCGCCACGCCGGCTTGAGCTCGAAGTTGTCCATCCAGGTGGCGTCGGGCCCCCCGGTGCGCCGCATCAAGCCATAGCCATCGATGGTGCAGTCGGGCTGCGCCGGCCGACAATCGGTCAGCTCGTAGAAGAAGGTGTTGGTCCACCACGGCGTCTCGAGCTGCCGACCCGTGATGTACTCGACCGCCGCACGCTGCTTCTCCTGCTCGGCGGCGCTGTCCCACGGATCGCCGCGATGCCCCGTCTCGGTGAGCCACACCTCGCCTCGCCAGCCGCTCTGGTCGAGCACCTGCCGCAGCCCCGGCTTGTAGAAGCAGATGGCATCGGCACCGATGTCGAGGGCGTGGTCGAAGTCGTCGCAGGCCCACTGCGCGCGCACCGTCCGCGGCGAGGCGTAGGTGTGATGGGTCACCACGTCGAGCCGGTCGCCGGCGCCGGCCATGACGGGCCCCAGGTAGTCCTGCCAGCGCGAGATGCCCGCCAGATCGGGACCCAGCGCCTTGCACTCCGCGCACGCAGCGTGCAGCGCGTCGGCGCCGGGCAACAGGACGCGGTCGAGGTACTGCTCGATCGACCCCTCGAAGAAGCCGCCGAGGTTGGGCTCGTTCCAGAGCCCGAAGTGCGTCACCCCACGCGGCGCGTAGTGCCGGACGGCGGCGTCGACGAACGCTGCGTAGGTGCCCGGGCGCGGCACGTCGTTGCTCGAGACGTCGTCGATGCCCGGCTCGGACGCCCATGCGGGCGCGTAGGCCAGCGTCATCATGACCTTCAGGCCGCGGGCCGCCGCGCCGTCGACGACCCGGTCGATGTCGCCCCACGCGTAGCGGCCCTGGGCCGGCTCGAGCTGCAGCCAGTTGGCGTCGATGCGCACCCAGTGGACGCCGAGGGCCGCCAGCGCGTCCAGCTCGTCATCCGCCGGGACGTGCGCGTTGATGCCCAGCTCCTCGCCGCGCGCGGTCGCGGCCGGCAGGACCGACGCGCCGACCGCCAGGAGGAACGGCAGGGCGACGCCTCCAAGGACCCGCCCCCCGAAGAACCCCAATCCGAATCGCTTCGCTCGCATGTCGCGCACGGTAGCATGCCGCGGCATCATCGCAAGCGATGTCGGTGCTCCTCCTCGCCTTCGCCTCGGCCTTCCTGGCCGCCACCCTGCTGCCGGTCTCGTCCGAGGTCGTCTTGGCCGGCCTCGCCGCGCGCCCCGGCGTGCACCTGCTACCGCTGTGGCTGGCCGCCAGCCTCGGGAACACCGGCGGAGCGGTGCTGAACTATGGGCTCGGCCGACTGGCGCTGCGCCTGGCGGACCGCCGGTGGTTCCCGGCGACCGAGGCCCAGCTCGCGCGGGGCCACGCGTGGTTCGAGCGTTGGGGCGCCTGGACACTCCTGCTGGCCTGGGTGCCGGTCGTGGGCGACGCGCTTACCGTCGTGGCCGGCGTATTGCGGGTGCGCCCGATCCTGTTCGTTGTGCTCGTCTTCGCCGGCAAGGCGGCGCGCTACGCGGCGCTGCTCTGGGCGATCTCGTGAGGCCAGCGCGCGCCGCGAGTCCATCGGCCGACCGCCGTGCCACCTCTCTGCTCCACCGGGCGCCCCGCGCTGGGGTACCGACGCTCCGCCCCGAGTTCACGCCATGCCGACGACTCCTGACGAACCCCGACGCGTCGTCGTGGCGCGTGCTATGCAGTGGCCCGGTCGACCGTGCGGCCGGTGTCAGCGGAAGAGGAGATGAGTGATGCCCAGTCGACTCCTGGCGGCGCTGCTTGTGCGGGCGGCGCTGCTGCTGCTGGCGGCGCCGAACGCGGCGGCCGCGCGCGCCGAGGGCCCCGTCGAAGGGATGGTGGTGCGCGTCGACGAGGTCGAGGTCGTCGTCGATCTCGGATCGGAGCGCGGCGTGCCACCGGGCGCCCTGCTGCACGTGTATCGCCGCATCGTCGTGAAGCACCCCGTCACCGGAAAAGCCATCGTGGACCGTTTCCCCATCGGCACCGTCCGGGCGGACGAGGTGGGATCCCTGCTGACCATCGTCCGCGACGTCGCGGGCCTGAAGCGCCGCCCGCAGCTCGGCGACTACATGGTGTTCGGTCCGCCGCCGCCCCCCCCGCCCACCATCGCCCACGCGCCCGAGCCGAGCGCTCCGCCCGCGGTTCGCGTCGCCCCGGACGAGGCCGCGATCGACGCCGTCTTCAGCGGCACGCTGGGGCGCCCGGTGACCGAACGCATCGCGCGCTGGGAGGCATGGCAGCAAGCCTTTCCGGACAGCGCGCACGCCGAGGCCGTGAGCGACGAGCTCACCGTCCTGCGCGGCCAGCTCACCGCCCAGCGCACCGCCGACGTCGCGCCCGCCCCGCCTGGCGAGCCGGCGAGCCTGACCGTCCGCTTTCAGTCTCTGCCCGACGTCCAGCGAGGGACGCCGCTCGACATCGCCGTCGCCGTGGTGGAGCACGAGTACGTCGAACAGGTGCGCATGCTGCTCCGGCGCCGCGGTGACGCGACCTGGCAGACACTGCCCATGCGGCGCGAGGGCGACTTCTATCACCGCCTGGCCCTCGATCCGAACTGGACGGCCGCGCCCGCCACGCTGGAGTACATGATCGAGGTCGTGCGGACCGACGCCACGCTCGAGGCCGTGGCCGGCGATGAGCGCAGGCCCGCCCGCGTGACGGTCCGGCCGCCGCCGCCCGGCGAAGCGCCCCAGGGCCACAGCCGCGCCACGCTCAGCACCACCTTCGTTGACTTCAACACGGGCGGCGAGGGCACCGACCGCTACTACCAGGTGGAGGCGACGTTTACCTACGACGTCGGATGGTGGCGACTCGATGCCTTCCAGGTCGGCGTCGGCACCATCAGCGGCGAGGGCGGCCCCGTCGATGCGCTCGAGAGTGGCGCCGCGAGCGAGTCGCTGACCTTGGGCTACGCCTACGCCGAGGCTCAGTTCGGGCTCGGCGAGTGGGTCGGGCTGTCGACCCGCATCCTGGGCGGCAACCACCACACCACGGACGACGAGACCTCGCAGGGCGTGACGGGCTTCGAGGGCCGCGTTCGCTTCGGCAGCCGCCTCGGCACCCGCCTCGAGGTGGGCGGCTCGCTGCTCGAGGACGTGGGCAACCAGGGCTACGCCGACCTGTTCGTCGAGGTCTTCGAGAAGGTGCCGATCTCGGCCAGCGTGCTCGTGACCAACCTGCCGGTCAACGCGGATCTCGGCGTGCGCCTGACCACCGGCGCGGGCTATCGGTTCACCGATCACATGGCGCTGCTGGGCGTCGTCGGCTGGAACGCCCGCACCATCCACCATCAGGGCTACACGCTCGGCGCCCACGTGGCGCTGGACTGGTGAGGAGATCACCCATGCGCGCGACGACTTCCTTCGCGGCGATCCTCGCCCTCGTGGCCACAGCACACACCGGCGCCGCCCACGCCGAGCCCGACGCGCCCGCGGCCGACCGCGCGCCGACCGTCGACCACACGCCGCTCAGCCGGGCCAAGGGCGGGCGACCCATCAGCCTCGAGGTGCGGGTGGACGCCGATTGGCGCGTCGACCGGCTGGTGCTGCACGCGCGCCGCTCAGGGGACGCGGAGTACACGGACGTGCCCTTCGAGCGCCGCGAGAGCGGCACCTACCAGGCGCTGGTCCCGGCCGTGCTGGTCGGCGAGCCGGGCTTCGAGTACGCCATCGACTCGCTGGGCCGCGACGGCGTGGCCCGCGCGCACTTCGCCTCGACCGCCGAGCCTCACCGTGTGGTCGTCCAGGGCCGCACGGACATCCAGACGCAGGCGATGCGACTGGCTGCCTTCGATGGTCACCGCTCCCAGATGCGCGTGGGCGGCGGCCTCACCGCCTATGGTGCGCGCCGCGTCGACGTCTTCGATCCCTTCGCCGAGGGCGAGCGGGACCCCGCCGCCGAGACCGACGCGCTCAGTGATCGCTACTGGCTGTTGCAGGCCGAGTACCTGTATCGCCCCCTGCGACTCATCCATGACTTTCGCTTCGGCGTGGTGGTCATGCGCGCGCACGTGCCGTCGGTCGACGGCGAGGCGCTGGTGGCCGGCGACGCGCCGGGCATCAACTACGGCTACAGCGAGCTCACCCTCGAGCCGCACCGCTGGTTCACGCTGGGCCTGCGCCTGGTGGCGGGCGCCAACGAGCAGGGCTTCGTGGGCGGCGCGGGCGCGGTCGCGCGGATCGGCAGCATCGAGCGCACCCACCTGGCCATCGGCGTCGAAGGCATCAGCGACCTCGGCACCCGCACCGACGTCCGCTTTCACTGGACGACGCTCGAACGCTTCCCGATGGCGCTGGGGATCGAGTTCACCGACTGGCCGGGCGGCGACGACTCTCCCCTGGCCGCGAACCTGGCCTACGACCTGGGCTACCGCGTGACCAACGATCTGACACTCATGGCGCGGCTGGGCACGGCCAACCGCGCGGCCAGCCTCGCGGTCGGCTGGCAGGGTGGGCTCGAGATGCGCTACGGCTTCTGACGCGCGGTCGGCCCTGTCCCCCGGCGCGCCGGACGCCCTGGGCGATCAGTCCGGTGGCAGCAAGGCCCGCACCTGCGCGCGGAACTCGCCCTTGGGGTGCCCGCCCTTGACCATGCCGAGCACCGAGAACGTCCCCTCGGGATCGTCGGCCAGGATATAGGTGGGCCAGCCCATGCTCGCCTTGTCCGGCACCTGATCCATCAAGATCTTCCGGTACTTGCGATAGGTCGGCGCGTCGTCGAGCTTGACCTCGACGAAGCGCAGCCCCAGCTCGTCCGCGATCTTGTGGTCGAACCGGCTCATCTGGAAACAGATGCCGCAGTCCTCGGTCGAGAACTTCAGGAGCGCACGGTCGCTCATCTCATCCCCCCTCTTCGATGGTGTCGGCGTCGCGGTCGGGCCCCGCGCCCATCGCGCGGCCTCGACCCAGGGCGTGCGCAGTGTAGACGGCGCTCGTCAGCAGCAGGACGCCGACCCCCTGATGAGCGGTGGCCACCGCCACGTGCAACGGGTGCAGGCCGTGGCCGCCCCAGATCCAGCCGTTGAGCAGGACCGTCGCCACGCCCAGCCCCACTTGCACCACCACGAGGCCGCCCAGCAGCGCCCGCCCGCGCCGTCGGGCCGACGTGTCGCCGAGCCCGCGCAAGCGCCAGACCAGGGCGAAGGCCGCCAGCGCCACGACGTAGCCGAGCGTGCGATGGATGAAGTGGACGCCGATCAGGTTGGTCAGCCCCAGCCCGTCCGGCACCCAGGCACCGTTCATGTCGGGCCAGGTGCTGTACATGAAGCCCGCCCGGCTGCCCGCCATGAACGCGCCATAGACGATCTGCAGCGACAGCAGCGCCACGAAGACCCAGGCGAGCCGCGCCGCGCGAGGTTCGGCGCGCGGCGCCTGGTCCGGTCGAAGCTCCAGCAGGATCCACAGGATGTAGCAGCCCACGAACAGGGCCAGCGACAGGTGCGCTGCCAGCCGGTAGTGACTCACCGCGGGCACGTCCACCAGGCCGCTCTTGACCATGAACCAGCCGAGCGCCCCCTGCAGGCCGCCGAAGACGAAGGCCAGCAGCGTCCGGCGCCGCAGCCGCCCGGACAGCCGCCCGCGCACCACGAAGATGATCCACGGCACCAGGAAGACGACGCCGATGAGTCGCCCGAACAGCCGGTGCAAGTACTCCCAGAAGAAGATGCGCTGGAAGTCGGCCAAGCCCATCCAGCCGTTGACGAGCGTGTATTGCGGCGTCTGCTGGTATTGCGAGAAGACGGCCTCCCACTCGGCCTCGCCGATCGGCGGCAAGGCGCCCATCAGCGGACGCCACTCGACCATCGACAAGCCCGATCCGGTCAGGCGCGTCACACCGCCGATCAGCACCATCACGAAGATCATCGCCCACGTCAGCCACAGCCACCACACGACGGGGCGGTCGGGGGCTGCGGCGGGGGACGGGGTCGACATGGGCCGGCGATCTAGACCACCCCAGGACCCGAGGTCAACTCTCGGGCCGCGGCGCGACCGGCGGAGGCAGGGACGCCTTCAGGGACGCCTTCAGGGACGCCTCGCTCGGGGCGGGCGGCGCCGGCACGCCCACGGTGGCCTCGCGCGCCAGCGTCTCGCCGATGGCGTGCATGACCGAGGCGTCGGAGGGCCGCTTCGGGCGGCTCAGCCAAGCCGTGAAGACCACCGCAACGACCATCAGGACGCCCACGAGCGGCGCCACCCATGCGGGCGCCGCGGGCAAAGTGTGCGACGATCGAGCCATCGTGCCCCTCCAATGCCCCAACAGACTGATCGATCCGGTGCGGCGTCGCCAGTGCAATGAACTGCCCGCCCGCGCGGACGCGCGCTTGAGCGTGCGAGGGCGATCTGCCAACCTTCGCCGACGCGGCCGCCCGGGCGGCCCGATTCGCGGAGGCCCCGTGAGCGATCCGACCCCGAGCGATCCGACCCCGAGCGATCCGACCCCGGTGTGGCTGGACCACCTCTTCACGCGCGTGAAGCGTTATGTGCACCGCTACGGGTTCCGCATGGTCCAGGCGA
>CALBMW010000425.1 GCA_937896275.1 uncultured Myxococcales bacterium | reverse complement strand
GCACCGGGCACGACGCCACCCGCGCCCGGCGAGCCGCCCGCGCCGACGTTGCCGCCCGCGCTCCCCATGTCGGCGCCGTCCCCGCTCTCGCTGTCGCACCCCAGCGCGCCCACCGTGAACACCACCAGGCACCACCTCAGGTTCCGCATCGTTCGTCGCTCCCCGTTCGCTGCTCGACCTGCCTACCGCGTCTCGCCCCTCTGGAGCAACGACGCCGCGCCGGTCGGCACTTTACGCCGCGCCCTGCGCCTGCCAAGGTGCGGCCGCGTCCCTACGCCGGCAGGACTCCATGCTCGACCTCGCTCGCCTCCGCCGCATGCGCATCCGGCGCGTCCCGATCGGCCAGGTCGCCATCGCGAACCTCGTGCTCCGGCCGGACTACGCCTTCCCCCGCCCCACGCGGATCGACCTGATCGGGCTCGAGAACCTGCCCCGGGATCGCTGCGTGTTCCTCGCGATGAACCACACCGATCGCTACAACTACTGGCCCTTCCAGTACACGCTCTACCGGCGCGGCCTGCCCTTCACGGCCACCTGGGTCAAGGGCAAGTACTACGAGAACCCCAGGACGGGCTGGTTCCTGGACAGAACCAATAATATCCCTTTGCCTTCGCGTGGTTACGTGATCACGACCGAGTTCCGCGCGGCCACCGGGGCGCCGCCGGACGAGCCCACGTACCGCGCGCTGCGCCGGCTGGTCGACGCCGGCGAGGTGGCCGAGCCTCTCCCCGACACGGTGGCCCGCTTCCTGGCGGCGCGCGGCGGCGCCGAGGTCTTCATGGCCGACTTCGAGCGCCTGTTCGACGCGATGATCGACGAGGTGGTCCGCCTCAACCGGGAGGCCCTCGACGTGGGCTGTCATGTCTTGGTGTTTCCACAGGGCACCCGCTCCAAGCGGCTGTCGAAGGGCCACACCGGGCTCGCGCAGATGAGCCAGGCGCTGGGCGCCGACATCGTGCCCGTGGGGTGCAGTGGCAGCGACGTCTGCTACCCGGGCGTCCGGCCCTTCTCGAAGGGCGGCCACGTCGTCTACCGCGTCGGTGAGCCGCTGACGCTGGACGGCGCCATCCTGGGCCCTCACCGGGTGGCCCAGCCCTTCCGACCCCTGACGCGCGCCGCCACCGACGCCCACGGCGAGGCCTTCGAGGCGATCACCGGCACCGTGATGCGGGCCATCGACGGGCTGGTGGACCCCGAGTACGGCTTCGGCGACGGCGAGGCGTCGGACGGGGTGAAGGGGATGGATCGGTTCGTATGAGACGCCGTCAGTCCGGCGCGCTTCGGCCGCCATCCCGACCTGGGAGGCGCCGCCCCCGACCTCACCGCAAGTCGACCCGCACGCCCAGGTGGTCCGAGGGGCGCACCCCGTCGACGGCGAAGTCGAGCAGGCGCTCGGCCCCGATCACCTCGACCGACTCGTCGGCCCCCAGCCAGACGTAGTCGATGCGGCGGGTGGGGGCGGCGCTGGGGAAGGTGGGCCCCGCCTCGCCCGGATGCACCTCGGCCCAGGCGTCACGCAGGCCGGCGGCGACCATCGCCCGGGGCGCGGGCCCCTCCGGGATCTCGTTGAAGTCGCCCAGCAGCAGGCTCCAATCTTGGCGCCCGGACAGGTAGTCCACCGTGCGCAGCGCGGCGGCGGCCTGCTCGGCCCGCACGTCCGCTTGATCCGCCTCGGCGGCCAGATGCGTCGAGGCGAACACGAGCCCCCCCAGCGCCGTCTCGACGCGCACCGCGACCACCCCGCGGGGCAACCGCTCGGCGGGCAACAGCACCGACACCTCATCGACCACGGGCAGCGCGCTGACCACGGCGACGCCCTCGTCCCAGGCGTCGAAGGCCCGGTGCGTCTCGAGGCGGCGCGTGACGTAGGCGCGCCCGGTCAGGGCCGCCCAGCCCTCGACCAGCAGGGGCAGCGCGTCGGGCTCGCCCTCTGGATCGCGACAGACCTCCTGCAGCGCGACCAGATCGGGATCGGCGTCGGCGACCGCGGCGATCAGCAACGGCAGGCGGGCCGGCCAGTCGTCCTGGAGGCAGCGCAGGTTGAGCGTGACCACGACGAGGCGGGCGGCGCGCGCCACCACGCGCACGGCGTCGTCGGGGTCGTAGCCGTCAGCGCTGCCGGCGCGCCCCGCGTCCCGCCGATCGCAGAACAGCGGGTCGTAGCCCGGCACGACGAGCCGCCAGGCCAGGTCGCGCTCGGCGGGCGCGGCAAAGGTGAGCACGGCCTTGAACTCCCGCTCGTCGCCGCAGTTTGCGCAGTCCGCGTTGGGCTCGGCGGGCGCGAAGACCCACCCCGGCGCGTCGGGCGAGGTACCCACTGGCCCGTGGCCCACCTGCACCCGCGCGGCGGCCCCCTCCGCGAAGTCGGGCGCCCACCAGACCCGGGCGAAGAGCTCGGGCGTCGGATCGCCGACCGTCACCCGCACGCGCGGGGGCCACTGGTGACCACACCACGCGAGGGCCGGAGGC
>CALBMW010000424.1 GCA_937896275.1 uncultured Myxococcales bacterium | reverse complement strand
CGGTGCTGCGCGAGCTGCCCGCCGACGACGCGGCCAGCGTGGCCGCCAAGGTCGCCGCCGCGCGCGCCGGGCAGCCCCGCTGGGCGGCCCTCCCCTTCGCCGAGCGACGGTCGATTCTCCAACGTTTTCGGGATCTTCTGGTCGAGCGACGCGACCACTTGGCGCTCACCCTGACCGCCGAGACGGGCAAGCCCATCCGGCAGGCGCGCGGTGAGATCAGCGCCACGCCGGCCCGCGTCGACTTCTTCCTGGACCACGTCGAGGCGCTCCTGGCGCCCCGCCCGATGCACCGCGAGCCGGCGGGCGCCCTGCCGGGCACGGGCGCGCTGGAGGAGGTCGTCACCTTCGAGCCGCTCGGCGTGGTGGCCAACGTGTCGGCCTGGAACTACCCCTACTTCGTGGGCACCAACGTCTTCGTGCCGGCGCTCCTGTGCGGCAACGCCGTCATCTACAAGCCGAGCGAGCACGCGAGCCTCACCGGTCTGGCCATCGCTGGGCTGTTGGTCGAGGCCGGCGTGCCGCCCGGCGCGTTCGGGCTGGTCGTGGGCGCGGGCGAGGTGGGCGCGGCCCTGCTCGAGCACCGCTTCGACGGCGTCTACTTCACGGGCTCCTATGCGACCGGCCTGAAGGTGTCCGCGGCGGCGGCGCGCCACCTGGCGCGGGTCCAGCTGGAGCTGGGCGGCAAGGATCCGGCCTACGTCACCGACGACGTCGATCTGGCCGCCGCGGCCGCCGGGACGGCCGACGGCGCCTTCTACAACGCGGGTCAGGGCTGCTGCGCCGTCGAGCGCATCTATGTGCACGCCGATGTTCACGACGCCTTCGTCGAGGCCTTCGTGGCCAAGGTGCGTGGCTTCCGCGTCGGTGACCCCAACGACGAGACCACCTACCTCGGCCCCCTCTGCCGCGAGGAGCAGCTCGCGGTGCTGGCGGCGCAGGTGGAGGACGCCGTGAGCCGCGGCGCCCGGCTGCTGTGCGGCGGCCGGCGCGCCGATCGGCCCGGGTGGTACTTCGAGCCGACCGTCCTGGCCGACGTCGATCACGACATGGCGGTGATGCGCGAGGAGTCCTTCGGCCCGATCATCGGCATCCAGCGGGTGCGCGACGACGCCGAGGCCATCGCGTTGATGAACGACACACCCTACGGCCTCACCGCCGCCGTCTATGGCCGCGACCGCGCGCGGGCGGCCCGCATCCTGGGCGGCGTCGACACCGGCACCGCCTACTGGAACTGCTGCGACCGGGTCAGCCCCCGGCTGCCATGGACGGGCCGGGGCCACTCGGGGCAAGGCTCGACGCTGTCATTCGAGGGCATCCAGGCCTTCCTGCGGCCGCGCGCCTGGCACTTGCGCGCGCCGTGAGCCCCACATGAGCCTCGGGGGGGCCCCCCTGGCGCGGCGCGTGGAGGACCTGCTCCAGAAGGGCGGCAACGCCAACCGGCTGGTGATGGAGTGCTCGGTCGGCTTCCTCGTGCTCCGCGGCGCGCGGGGCGGCGAGGCGATCACGGTCGAGGCGCAGGCCGGCCGCCACCTGCCCGACGATCGGCCCCTCGATGGCGAGCAGCGCCAACGGCTGGTGCGCGCCGGGCTGCGGCAAGCGCACGCCGGCGACCTGTTTCGGGGGCGCTGGCCGGTGCGCTCGGCCGAGGACGCCACCCGGATCGTCGGCCAGGCGCTCGCGCTGCTGGACGACGTGTATCGCCGCCCGCCCTCGGATCCCGTGCGCGCGCGCCTCGACCTCGAGGAGCGGCCGGCGCTCGACGACGCCGACGTCGTGGGAGCGATGACCCAGCTCAGCAAGGCCCGGGACACAGCCAGCCGAAACCGCGTCTACATGGCGCTCTGCCGCGCGCTGCTGGTGCTGCCCGTGGCCGGCGACGCCGCGCCCGAGGACGCCGCGCCCTTCGAGCCCCGCGCGATGGACGAGCTGGGCGGCGCCGCCATCGCAGCGATCTTCACTGACTGGGATACCTTCGATCGCTACGCCCCGCGAGGGTTGCCCGCGGTGCTGCGGCAGGGATTCGATGTCTTCCCCGTGTTGCACGCCGCGCGCGTGGGGTCGGTGCTGATCAATCCCCGGGGGCGCGTGGGGGGCGAGCTCTACGCTCACGAGGTCGCGTCGATCGCCGAGGGCATCGGCCGCTTACGCGGCGAGTCCTGAGAGCCTCCCCACAAAATCCGGACCGAGTGCAGTGCCGGGCTGCCGGTCGAGGCCAAGGCGGGAAGCTGCAGGAATACCCGGGGTATTCGAAGGCTTTCCAACGCAGGCATCGGCCGGCAGG
>CALBMW010000423.1 GCA_937896275.1 uncultured Myxococcales bacterium | reverse complement strand
CGCCTGCGCGTGCTGGGCGGCGAGGTCACCCTGCGAGGCGCGCGGCTGCGGCCCGGCGCGACCGCCGAGCTCTTCCCCGACGACATGATCGGGCTGGGCTGCGCGCGGGTGCACCTGCGTGGGCCGACCGAGACGCCGCGGGCGCCGCCTCGGTGGACGCCGCTCGAGCTCGCGGCCGTCGTCGCGACCGCGCTGGGTCTGGCGACCGCGGCCTGGGCGGCGTGGGGCCGATAGACGGGGCTCAGACGCTCAGACGCTCAGGGCGGTGACGGTGGGGGCGCTGAGCGCGGGATCGGCCGAGAAGCCGCGCAGCAGGAGGACGGGCTGGCCGGGGGTCGCGAGGCCGAGGTGCTGCACGATCTCGCGCGCGAAGGCGGGCAGGTCGTCCTCGGCGCCGGCGGGCAGCGCCGCGCTGATGACGCCCCAACGCAGGTTGGCGACCCGCCGGACGGCCACGTCGGCGGACGCGACCACGATCGGCGCGGCCGGGCGCGAGCCGCTGACCACGGCGGCGGAGCGGCCGCTCTGGGACACGACCACCAGCGATCGGACGTCGAGGTCGCGGGACAGCTGCGCGCACGCGCGGGCGAAGGCCGCGTCGGTGGGGCGGGTGGCACCGTCGGCGTCGGTGGGGCAGGCGAGGCTGTCGCCCGCGGTGAGGGCGCCGAACTCGCTGCTTCGCCACAGGTAGGCCTCGGTCTGGCGCGCCACGAGGTCCATCATGCGGACCGCCTCGACGGGGTAGTTGCCGGCGGCGGTCTCGGCCGACAGCATCACCGCGTCCGCGCCGCTGCGCACGGCGTGGGCCACGTCGGACACCTCGGCCCGCGTCGGCCGCGGGCAGTCGATCATCGACTCGAGCATCTGGGTGGCCACGATCACCGGACGGGCCGCCGCCCGGCAGAGGTCGACGAGCGCTTGCTGGGCGAGGGGCACGACCTCGGGCGGCAACTCCACGCCCAGATCGCCGCGCGCCACCATGATCGCGTCGGCGGCCTCGATGATGGCGTCGATGTCCGCGAGCGCCTCGGGCTTCTCGATCTTCGCGATGATCGGCGTGGCGTGGCCCGCGTCCCGGATCAGGGCGCGCAGCTCGGCGATGTCGCTGGCCCGTCGCACGAACGAGAGGGCCAGCAGATCGACCCCCGCCTCGAGCGCGAAGTGGGCGTCCGCGCGATCCTTCTCGGTCAGGGCCGGCGCGGACGCGGCGCCGTCCGGCAGGTTCATGCCCTTGCGATCCCGCAGGGTCCCGCCCGCCACGACGAGGCAGGTCACGTCGGGACCCGTGACGGCGGCGACGCGCAGCTCGATCTTGCCGTCGTGGAGCAGGATGCGGGCGCCGGGACGCACGTCGGAGGCCAGCCCGGCGTAGCTGGTGGGGATCAGGCCGGGCACCCCCAGCACCTTGCGGGTCGTCACCGTGACGCTCTCGCCCGCGGTCAGCTCGATGGCGCCGTCGGCGAAGTGCTCGACGCGGATCTTGGGGCCGCAGAGGTCGGCGAACACAGTGAGCGGCCTGTCGCCCGCGGCCGCGCGCACGTGCGTCAGCGCCACGCGGTGGTCGGCGTGGGTGCCGTGCGACATGTTCAGTCGAAAGACGTCCACGCCGGCGTCGACGAGGCGGCGCAGCGTCTCGGGGTCTCGCGAGGCGGGCCCCACCGTGGCCACGATGCGGGTGCGGCGGTAGGTGAGCAAGGGCACATCGGTCACGATCGACATGGTCTCAGCTCTCCGTTCTCAACATGACTTCTCAACATGACTTCTCAACATTCGGGTGGCGCGCTGGGCTCGGCGGGCTCGAGCCTCTCCGCACGCAATCGGCGCTCGGCCCACGCTCAGCGATCCGCGCGCAGGGCGCCCCGCGCCTCGAGATCGCGCACGGCGGCGACGCCCGCGACCACCGACAGGGGCAGGCCGATCAGGTTGACGATCGGCACCGACACCAGGAAGCCCCCGATGAGGCCCAGACCCAGGCTGTGCGCCGGGTGCCCGAAGGTGAGGGCCAGCTTGCGCCGGAAGGGCACCTGCCGCCGCGCGAGCGACGAGTCGTACAGGTCGAAGGCCAGGAACAGGGGCGTCCACACGAAGGTGGCCAGCGGCGCCGTCAGCAGACCCACCCCTGGGATGAGGCCCAGCACGAAGAGCGCCGCGGCCCCCGCCAGGCCCAGGGCGACGATGCCCGTGGAGCTCACGGCGGCGTCCGCGATACCAGCCCAGAAGCCGGCGCTCGGCGCGGGGCCTCCCAGCAGCGCGTCGGCGCGCTCGGCCAAGGGCTCGCACAGGGGCAGGCCGATCAGCATCACCAGCCAAGGCGTGATGACGAGCGAGAGCAACGCCGAGGCCGCCGAGAGGAGCCAGCGGCCGGCCACCCAGAGGCCGTGCAGCCAGCCACCGTCCGGTTCGGGCCAGACCCAGCCAAGCAGATCGTCACCGAAGCTCATCGCTGCCCAGAGGGCGGCGATCGACAGCGCCAGCGTCACGAGGGCGGGCAGCAGCGCCCAGCCGAGCAGGCTTGGGTTGCCCAGCAGCAGCCGGAGCGCGCGCCCGTAGGCCTGGGGACCGGCGAGTGGGTGAGCCATGGGGTGCTCCGGGGGCGTGCGTGGCGGCCACGCTACGTCGGCCCGGCATCGGGCGCCAGCGGACAGTTGCGCACGAGCGCCCGGAGCGCCCGCGCGCGGCGCCTTCCGTGCGTCATCTTGCGGCCCGGGGGCGCCCTCTCTACCGTGAGGCCGCATGAAGCCGATTCTCCTCCGCACGGGCCGGCCCGTGCCCGCGCTGCGCGACTCCCACGGGGAGTACGAGTCCTGGTTCGCCCGTCAGCTCGGGTGGCCGACCGATCGCCTGCACCTGCTGGACTGCACGGCCGTGGACGCCTCGCTGCCGGACGCGGCGGGCGTCGACGGCGTCTTCGTCACCGGCAGCTCGTCCTCGGTGCACGCGCGCGAGCCCTGGTCGGTGCGGGCCGGGGCCTGGCTGGCCGAGGCGCACGCGGCCGGGGTGCCCATCCTCGGCGTGTGCTACGGCCACCAGCTCCTGGCCGACGCGCTGGGCGGGCGCGCGGGGCCCAACCCCAACGGTCGCGAGATCGGGCTCTGCGAGATCGAGATCGCGATCGAGGATCCGCTGTTCGAGGGGCTGAGCCGGGTGTTCTCCGCCCTCGAGACGCACACGGACGCGGTGCTCGAGCTGCCGCCGGGCGCGACGGTGCTGGCCCACAACGCCCGCACGACGGTGCAGGCCATGGCCATCGGGCCCACCACCCGCACCGTGCAGTTCCACCCCGAGTTCGACGCCGTCGCCCTGCGCACGGTGATCGCCGCGCGCGCCGTCCTCATCGACGCCGAGTCGGGCCCCGGCACCGCCGCGCGGCTGCACGCCGCGGTGGTTGACGTGCCCACGGGGCCCGCCATCCTGCGCAACTTCGCTCGGCACTTCCTGGGCACCGGACCATGATCGGCGCGGTCCTGGCGGGCGGGCGCGCGCGGCGGCTCGGCGGGGCGCCCAAGGGGCTCTTCGAGATCGACGGCGTGGCGGTGGCCGCCCGGCTGCTCGAGTTGCTGCGCGCCGAGTGCGGTGACGCCTTCGTCGTGGGTGATCCGTCGGGCCCCTACGCGGCGCTCGGCGCGTCGGTGCGGCCCGACGTCGTGCCCGATCGCGGCGCGCCCGGTGGGGTGCACGCGGCGCTGCGGCACGCGCCGCCGGGGT
>CALBMW010000422.1 GCA_937896275.1 uncultured Myxococcales bacterium | reverse complement strand
CTCCTCACCCGGCAAGCTGCGCGCGATGGCCGCGAGGGCGGCTACCCGCGTGCCCGGCGTCGCCAGGCCGCGCGCGACCTTCAACGCCGCCTGCACGGCGTCGACGGGAGTCTGGGCACCCGCAGGCGCCGCGAGCATGAGTGCAGCGAGCACGGCGAAGCGCGCTCGCCCCAAGAGGCGGACTGCGGGGCGCGAGGCGGCGATCATGGGCACCTCCAATCGAGAGGGCTTCGGCGGACCCTCCGGTCGGACCATGCGCCCGACGGGCCGCGCAATCCAGCCTGGGCCCGACCTCGATCCGGCGCCCGGAGCCCCGCGCGCTGTCCCGAGCGCGCGGCTCCCCGCCGCCCCCGCTTGCCCCCGCAGGTCGGTTGAGGTACAGCCCCCACCCGATGCGCGAGCAGGATCACCACCGCACCATCGCCCGGCTCGCGCAGCGCGGCGCCTCCCTGCGGGTGGACACGGCCGAGCTCTGCTGCCTGGCCGCGATGCACCTGCAGGGGGCGGCGGGCGAGTCGACCCTGTTCGAGGAGGACCGGCTGACGGCGCTCTTCGAGGCCACCATCGACGCCGTGGATCCGGCCGTCGAGAACCCCCGCAAGCGCGCGACCTACGCCATCGAGCGGCTGCGGGCTCAGAGCCTCATCGTGCGGCTCGACGGCGAGGGCATCGTGCGGGCAGGCGAGTACGCGCTGAGCCCGCTCGCCGTGAACATCGTCGAGCGGCACCTGGCCGATGACCGCCTGACCCGGGAATCCCTCGATGGATTGATGACTTCGGTGGTGTCCGGCCTCACCGCGGTGCGGGCGGCGGGGCACGAGGCGCGCGACGAGGCGAGCTGGCAGGCGCGGGTGCGGGTGCCGCTCGAGGTCGTCGTGACCGAGCTGCTCAACGGCGTGGAGCGGCGGCAGCTCGGCCTCGACGAGCAGCAGCGGATGGTGCGCGCCGAGATCACGCGGCTGCTCGAGGCGGACTGGCTCGACGCGCTGGGGGGCATCGAGGCGCTGCTCGACGAGACGGCGGACACCCTGATCGAGCTGAAGACGCTGCTCCTGCAGCACGCCAACCGCGCGCACGCGGTGCTCGACGACATTCAGGCCCTGGCGCAGGATCACGGTCGCATCGAGGTGATGGTGGCGCTGCGCCGCACGGGGGATCAGCTCGACCGCCTGCTCGCCTGGGGCCACAGTCGGCACGCGGCGTGGTCGACCTATCACCGCTCGGTGCACCGCTTCCTGCGCGACGTGGTGCGCCTCGATCCCGACCGGCAGCTCAGCGGGCGGCTGCGCGCGCAGATCGCCGCGTGGCCCGACCGGCCCTTCACCCTGCGCATGACCGCCAGCCCACGGCTGACGGTCTTGCGGCCGCCGACCCGGCCCGTCGTTCGGCCCGCCGTGCGCAGGCCGACGCAGGACTGGACGCCGCCCGTCGAGGCGCCGCCGAGCGGCCCGCTGCTGGATCTCGAGGCGCTGGTCGAGGCGGCGCTGGCGGGCGGGGCCCGGCGTTTGTCCGAGGTCGCTGCGGTGGTCTTGCCGCAGGTCGACCCGGCCGCGCGCTACGGGGTGATCGGCCGGGTCGCGGCGCAGATCGCCGGGCGAGCGCGCGGCGGCCTGGACGGAGCGGGGCCCTGGGTCCCGGTGGACATGGGCCCCTTCGAGGTCACCGAGTGGGTGCTGGGAGAGGTGGAGTGAGAGCCTTGCGGGAGCACGATCTTGCCTGACGTCGGTGACTTCGGCGGGGGCTTCCCCGATCTGGCGTCGGTGATCGACGATCCGCTCTTTCCGCGCCTCGATCAGGCGCTGCGGAGCGGGCTGCACGTCGACCGGCGGGTGCCCGGAGACTATCACTACCTCGTCGACGCCCAGAAATGGCTCGAGCACCACTACCAACGCTACGGCGCCGATCTGGTGCACGCGCCGGACGGCTTCTTCTACCTGCGCCCGGTGGGCGATCGACTGCCCGTGCGGCGCCTGACGCCGGCCGAGATGCTGGTCGGACAGACGCTCGCGCTGTTCGCGCTGGAGCCGGCGACGCTGGAGGCCGGCCACCTGACGCGCGCACAGATCCTCGAACGATTGCGCGACCTCATGGGCACCGACAAGGTGCTGCGGGCGCTGCGGCCCAAGGCCAAGGCGGTCCGCGCGCAGCACCGCGCCGAGGCCGAGGCGCGGCAGGCCCTGATGGCCACGCTCAAGCGGCTCGCGCGGCTGGGCTTCGTGGATCTGCTCGATGACGATCGCGTGGCGCCCCGCGACGCGCTGATGCGCTTCGTCGAGCCAGCGCGTGGGGCCGAGGATCTGGTGGCGGCGCTGGAGCGGCTGGTGCGCGCCGGCGACGTCGAGCTGCTGACCGAGGACGACGCCGCCGAGGACAGCGCCGCCGAGGACGCACCGGACGAGGACGCCGCCGAGGCCGAAGACGACGACGAGGAGAGCCCGTGAACGCGCCCCGCATCCGCGCCGAGCGCCTGGCGCTGGTCAACTGGCGCGGCGTCTTCTACGCCGAGCTCGCGCTCGACCGCCACGTCACCGCCCTCGAGGGGGACAACGGCGCCGGCAAGACCACGGCCCTCATCGCCACCTACGTCGTGCTCCTGCCCGACCTGGGCCGGCTGCGCTTCACCAACCTGGGCGAGGGCGAGGCCATCGGCGGCGACCGCGGCATCTGGGGGCGCCTGGGGGATCCCGGTCGGCCCGCCTACGCCTGGCTCAGCTTCCGCGAGGGCGACGGCGGCCTCGTGCTGTTCGGCGTTCAGCTCCGCAAGGGCGCCGAGCCGGCGGTCGACCTGCAGACCCTCTGCATCCGCGGGCTGCGCGATGACGTGGCCCTGCCCGACGCCCTGCTGCACCGCGAGGGCGGCGCCGACGGCGTGCCCGAGATCGCCGAGCTGCGCGAGGCGGTGGCCCTGGTCGGCGGGCGCCTCGAGGTGTTCGCGTCCGCCAAGGACTACTTCGCGGCCCTCTTCGACGCCGGCGTCACGCCCCTGCGGCTCACCGAGGGCGACGCCCGCGCGCGCTTCAACGAGGTGCTGCGCACCAGCATGACGGGCGGCCTGTCGCGCGGCCTGACCCGCGATCTGCGCCGCTTCGTGCTCGAGGCCGAGGAGTCGCTGGGCAGCACGCTCAAGCGCATGCAAGAGAACCTGGACGCCTGCCACCGCAGCCGCCTCGATGTAGAGCAAGCCCGCACCCTGCAAAAGGAAATCGGCGACGTCCACGCGGCCGGGCACGCCATGTTCCAGGCCTCGCTCCAGGCGGCGCGACGGGCCGACGAGGCGGCGCATCGGGCCTTTCAGACCTGCGTCGAGCAGTCCGAGCGGCTGCGGGCCGAGGGCGGCGATCTGACGCGCCGCGACGACGCCCTGGCCGGGCGCGAGGAGGCGGTGCGCGAGCAGATCGTCGAGTCGCGGGCGGGCCTGGAGGATCATCGCGCCCGGCTCGAGCGCACCCGGCAGGCGCACACGCTCGCGCGGCAGGTGAGCACCTTCGAGGACGATCTGGGCCCCCTGCGCGCCCAAAAAGATGACGCCGACGCAGCGCTGCAGGCGGCCGAGATCCGGCGCGCCGACGCCCTCGCCCGGCGCACCGAGCGGCGCCGATTGCTGGACGAGGCCACGCGCGGCCTGCACGACGCCCAGGCTGGCCTCGAGAGCCTGCAGGCCCGCTCCGCCCGCCACGAGCGCGCGCGCCGGACCCTGGATCTGGC
>CALBMW010000421.1 GCA_937896275.1 uncultured Myxococcales bacterium | reverse complement strand
CGCCCGACCCGGACGCGGGCGAAGTGCCCGGCACGGACCAGGGCGTGCCGGCCGACCCGGACGCCGGCGAGGTGCCCGGGAGGGACCAGGGCCCGCCGCCAGACCCCGACGCCGGCGAGGTGCCCGGGACGGACGCAAGGGCGCTCGCGGATCGGGGCGCCCCGGACGCCGCAGCCCCCGATGCGGCCATCGTCCGGTGCGCCGAGGGCGCCGAGCGGCCCTGCGACGACTGCGCGGGCGGCTTGCAGGTGTGCGCGGCGGGGGCGTGGCAAGCCTGTGTGCGGCCCGTCGAGATCTGCAACGGCCAGGACGATGACTGCGACGGCGAGACCGACGAGGACTACGTCGCCGAGGACACGACCTGCGCGATGGGCGCCTGCGCCGGCGCCGGCCAGACATCATGCGTGGGCGGCCGAGTGCAGGACACCTGCGAGCCGGCGGCGGTCCCTGCGGACGAGATCTGCGACGGGCTCGACAACGACTGCGACGGCGCCGTGGACGACGGCCTGGGGACGACGACCTGCGGCGTCGGCGGCTGCCTGCACGAGCAGCCGAACTGCGTGGATGGGCAACCCGTCACGTGCGATCGGTTCGAGGGTGCGGTGGCCGAGATCTGCAACGGGGCAGACGACGACTGCGACGGGGTCGACGACAACGGCCTCCTCTTCGAGGACTACTTCCCGGATCCCGACGGGGATGGCTTCTTCGGCCTGAACGTGGCCGATGTGCAGCCCAGCTGCGCGGCCTGGCTGGCGGCCGGCGAGGTCACCGACGGGGTCTACACCATCGACCCCGACGGGGCCGACGGCGAGCCCGCGTTCGAGGTCTACTGCGACCTGTCGGGCGGCGGCTGGACCCGGGTGTTCTACCACGATGTCGCCGATGGCTACTGGGCGGACGACGCCGACAGCCTGGAGCGCAGCGCGGACGATCCGCTGGCTCAGCGGTACTCGATCCTGTCGAGGCTGGGGGACTTCCGGTCGTCGGACGGCGTCTTCGATCTGAGGATCGACTGGCCCGACACCGGCCTCGCCGGGGGAAACATCTGGCGCCAGAGCTCCAACCCCACGACCGATCCCGTCGCCGGCTACGTCGCGGTCGACGTGCGCCACACCGAAAACGGCTGGGGGGGCCTCGAGTACAACCGCTTCAACGGGGCCACCTTCATCGACGGCACGGTGGGGGTCGCCAACTGGTACTACGCCCTGGGCGCGACGGCCCCGTGGGGGAGCCCGCCCGGCGTACCGTCGTACGGACCGTCGGCGGCGCGCGTGGCGCTGTGGGTGCGCCCGGACGACGCGGTCCGGACCGTGCCCGGCACACCCGTCAGCGCCTGCGGGCCCGTCGCGGGTCATGCGCTGACCGGAGGCGATTGCGCGCCGGACGAGGCGGTGGCGCACCCGGGCGCGGACGAGATCTGCGACGGCATCGACGATGACTGCGATGGCCAGGTGGACGAGGGCTTCGTCTACGCCGAGTGGTATCCCGATCGCGACGGAGACGGCCAGGGCGCGAGCGCCGGGAGCAGCTGCGCAAGCCTGTTCGCGGGCGGCGCCACCGAGGACGGGGTGTACACGATCCGGCCGGACGGCCACGACGGCCCCGCGCTCAGCGTCTACTGCGACATGACCACCGACGGCGGCGGCTGGACGCGCGTCTTCTACCACGACGTCGCCGACGGCTACTTCAGCTCGGACGCCGACGCCCGCGGGCGCAGCGAGGACGACCCGCTGAGCCCGCTCTACTCGATCCTCGGTCACCTCGACGCCTTCCGCTCGACGGACGGGCGCTTCGTGCTCCGCATCAACTGGCCAGAGACCCCCATCGAGGGCGGCAACATCTGGAGTCAGACCTCGGACCCGACCACCGCGCCCGTGGTCGGCTACGTGGCGCTCGACGTGGATTACACGAGCCAGCTCTGGGGTGGCCTCGAGCTCTCGGATCGGGCGGAGACCTTCCTCGACGGGTCCGTCGGGCACGCCAGCTGGTTCTACTCCATCGGCTCACAGGTCCCATGGAGCGACCCGCCCGGGATCCCCGCGTACCAAACGCCGGCCCCCCGGGTTGCGCTCTGGGTGCGGCCGGACGACGGCCTCGCGGGCGGGACGCCTGTCATCGACTGCGCCCGCCCCGATGGCTACGTCGACGTCGCCGGCGACTGCGATGACACGGACGGCCACATCTCCGCGGGCGCCGACGAGCTCTGCAACGGCGTGGACGACAACTGCGACGGGCAGATCGACGAGGACTGCCCCTTCGGCGACCTGCGCGTCGATGTGATGCCGCAGCCGCTCCACTTCTATCCGCGCGACCTCGACACGAACACCTGCACGTTCGCGATCGAGGGTGAGCTGCAGGGCGTCGCGAGCGAGGTCCGCGTCACGGTGACCCGGGACGACCTGCCCTTCCTCGAGACCATCGCCGACGACGCGCCCTTCGCGGTCCCGGTCACTATCGAGGCGGGCTTGAACCTGTACGACGTGTCGATCGCCTGGAGCGACGGCGGCGGCTGGTGGCGGCGGGCGGCGACCGTCGAGGGCGTGGTGTGCGGCGACGTCTTCCTCATCGACGGGCAGTCGAACGCGGTCGCCAGCGACTATCACAACGAACAGCTCGGGGATCTGGAGCGGAACACCTTCGTGCGCAGCTACGGGAGCGCCGTGCGGGACGCGACGGTCGTGGGTGATCGAGGCTTCGGCCTCGCCGTGGCCAACGCCAACTCCGTGCACGGCGCCATCGGACAGTGGGGCATGCGCTTGGCCAACGCCGTGAAGGACGCACAGCAAGTCCCGATCCTGGTGATCAACGGCGCGTACGGCGGGACGACCGTGGAGCAGCACCAACGCAACGCGGCCCAGCCCGACGACGTCAACACCATCTACGGGCGTTTGCTGTGGCGCGCGCGCGAGGCGGGGGTCACCGGCGCCGTGCGCGCCATCTTCTGGCACCAAGGCGAGAGCAACGGAGGCCAGGCCTATGAGACCCACCTGGCGCTCTGGACCGCGATGTACGAGGGCTGGCTGGCGGACTACCCCAACGTGGAGGGCGTCTTCCCATTCCAGGTGCGCGCGGGCTGCGGCGGGCCCACCTGGAACCGCAACATCCATCGCGAGCTGCCGACCCTCCTGGCTCGCGTCCTGGGGAGCATGAGCACGACGGGCGTGGACGGTCACGACGGCTGCCACTTCGTCCACTCGGTGTATGTCGAGTGGGGCGAGCGGATGGCGCGCCTGGTCCTGCGCGACCTGTACCACGCGCCGGTCGAGGGCAACATCGACGCGCCGAACCCCCAACGGGCGACCTGGCTGTCCGACACGCAGCTCGAGATCGACTACGGCGCGACGGGCGGCGGCCTGGTCCTGCAGGAGGGCGCCCGCGTCCGCTTCCAACTCGCGGACGGCGCGGCCATCACCGACGCCCGCGTCGTGGGGCGCACGGTGGTGCTCACGACGGCGACACCCAGCGCGGCCACCTGGGTGTCCTTCGTGGACGTCGCCGGGGACATCCCATGGCTCGTGAACGATCTCGGCGTCGGCGGCTTCGCCTACTACCAGTTCCCGATTGATCCGTAGGCGCTCGCGGCGCCGCGGGGGTGGCGCGGAGAACGGGCTCAGAGGCGCCCTGGGCCCCGCCACACGGCGCGGCCCCGAAAAAGGGGGCCCCGAAGAAGTGGCCGAAGAAGTGGCCGGCACCTATGCCCGTGGGCACCTATGCCCGTGTAGGATGCCCCGGTCGCGCTCATCGCGTCGGGAGGTCGCGCATGAACAAGGTCCGCCGAGGCGAGCGGTCGTATCGGCTCATCTTCGTGGCCGCGCTGGTCCTGGTGGGCTGCGACGACGGCACGCGCGCTGCCCAGGGGGACGCCGCGCCGATGCAGCAGGCCGATGCGCTCACCCCCGATGCGTCCGAAGCCACCGAGGCGGACGCCGCCTCGCCCCGGGACGCGATGGCGCGGCCAGGCGACGCGGCGTTG
>CALBMW010000420.1 GCA_937896275.1 uncultured Myxococcales bacterium | reverse complement strand
ACGGTCGCGCCCGGGGACGACGAGCCCCTGCGCTGCGGCACACCGCGCCTGGCCCCGCCCGTGCCCCAAGCGGCGCGCGCGCCGGCGATCATCGTCGACGAACCCCCGGCGCCCGCGCCAACGCCCGTCGCGGTCGCCGGGGCGCTCATCGACCTCGATCACCCCGATCTGGCGGCCATCAGCGCGGCCATCTGCGTCGAGACCAACGCCATCCGAGCCGCGCGCGGGCTGAAGCCGCTGGCCTTCGACCGGCACCTGGACGCGGCCGCTGCCGGGCACGCCCGCCGGATGGCCGTGCTGGGCTTCTTCGATCACGAGGATCCCTTCGAGCCCGCGTTGCGGACGCCCGAGGATCGGGCCCGCGCGGCCGGCGTGCACAACGCGATGACGGCCGAGAACATCGCCACCCAGGGTGGGCTGGACATGGAGTCGGGGCAGAGCGTCTACGTGCTGGACGAGGGCCGCGGCCTCTACGCCCGCGTGCCGGGCGGGCGCCCCGTCGAGGCGCACACGGCGCGGTCTTTCGCGGTGGCCGTGGTCGACGCCTGGATGCGCTCGCCGGGGCACCGTCGAAACATCCTCGCTCGCGAGGGGCGCGCCATCGGCTGCGGCGTGGCTCGGCAGCCCGGCGGCGGTTTCCCCGATTTCACCGCGGCGCAGTCATTTCAGTGGTTCGAGCCCGTCCAGGCCGCGAGCTTCTGACAGGCGGCGCGAGGTGCTGACAGGCACTCAGCGGGACGGACAGGCACTCAGCGGGACGGACAGGCACTCAGCGGGACGGACAGGCACTCAGCGGGACGCAGAGTCCGGGATCGCCGAGCGCAGCACGACGGTCAACACCCACGCCAGATCGACGCCCATCGCGATCAACGCGACGCCCGCGGCCCGCGCGACCCACGCTCGCCCGGAGATGATCGCCACCGCGCCCAGGACCACCGCGCCCACGTGCAGGTAGAGCCCCCAGCGGGCCCGCGCGTCGGGCAACAGCTTGCGCACCGATGGGACCGGGGCGCCGCCACCGCGGGCGCTGCGATGGAACCACACCAAGAAGGGCACGATGCGGTGGAGCATGCCGTGGACGATCAGCCCGGCCCACCCCCAGATCGCCAGCCAGCCGAAGAGCACGGGCAGCCGCGGATCCTCGCCGAACGCCGCGATCAGGGCGGTCAGGCCGGTCAGCAACCCGCCGATCAGGCCGGCCTGCCAGAAGCGGAGCGCCGGGTCCACGCGGCGGCGGCGGCGCTGCGCCAGCCCTCGGAGGAGCGACACCGGGTGCACCAGCCACACCACGATCGCCCCCGGCAGGATCGCAAGGAGCCGCAGCCAGCCGGGTCCGAGCAGCGCCGTGGGCATCGCGACCAGCGTGAACGCCAGCGCGGCGAGCTGCGCCCTGCACGCGCGTGGGCTCGGGGGCGCTGTCAGGTGGAACATCGGCACCACCTGCCACGACACCGCGACCAGCAGGCCGCCCACCCAGCACACGAGCGCCACAGCCATGTGCGTGACGAGCCAGGCCGCGCGATCCGTCGGGAAGTCGCCGGTGGCGTGGGCCCAGGCGAGGCGCAGGCCCAAGAGGACCACCACCACGAAGGCGGTGAGGGCCAGGCGCATCCCGGTCGCGGTGGGTGTGCGCGCGGGGGCCCGGACCAACGCCACCGCGGTCGGACCGGCGAAGAGGAGGCTCGCGGTGCCCAGCAGGCCGAAGGCAGCGAACATGGTGGGCCGGGCGCCGGTGGCCAGCGCGTAGGCCAGCGCCGCGACCCCGGCGGCCAGGCTCAGGGCCACGACAGGGGCCAGACGCGGCGCCGGCACGGGAGCGCCGACGACCACGGGGATCATCTGGTAGAGCGCCCCGAACATCACCGCCAGCAGGAAGCCGAGGGTGCCCAGGTGCGTGGCGGCGAGGGCCGCCGGCATCCACGACGAGAGCATGGGCTCGGCGCCCCGGTACGCCAGGAGCGCGCCCGCGGCGATGGCGGCGAGCGGCGCCAGCGCGAAGAAGAGCGCGGGCACCGCCAAGGGCGGACCCTGACGCGGGTCGATGGCGGGCATCATGGGCTGCGGAGCGCGTGGAGCAACGCGGTGCCGTCTTCGAGGTCGAGGACGCGGTGGCGTAGGCCACGGGCCTCCAAGATGGGCAGCAATGGATAGGGGTGGCGAGGGAGCCACGCCGCCAGCGCGCCGTCGGGTGCCAGGGCGTCGAGCGCCGCCAGCACGGCCTCCATCGGGCCCGGCGGCTCCCCCTCGCGCAGGTCGAGCGGCGGCGGGGCCGCGACGCTCACCGCCACGACGACGTCGCGTCCGACCGGGGCCTCGATCACGCCATATCCCTTGCGCCGCAACAGGGCGATGAGGGGGGCAGGGCGGAAGGGCGCGACGATGGCAAGGAGCGAGCCAGGGGCCAGCCCGTCAAGGCGGGCGGTGATCAGGCCGAAGGGATCCTCGCCCGCCGCGAGGACCGGGCGCACGTCCAAGAGGTCGGCGGTTGGCAGACCGCTGGGCGCGCGTCGAGCGGCGGGCGGGGACGAAGGCGGTGGCGAAGGCGAAGTCACCCCCCGCGCGCCGTCCAGCCAGAGGTCGAGCAAGGGATCGAGGGCCGAAGCCAGGGGCCCCGAGCGGCCGTCGAGTTGCCACTGCAACACCAGGCCTTGCAGCAGGCCGACGAAGGCGACGGCCGCGTCCTCGGGTGCCACGCCGGCGCGCAGAGAGCCCTCGGCCTGCCCCTCGCGGAAGATCGCGGCGACCAGGCCTCGCTGCATCTCGACGAGCCCACGGAGCGCCGAGCGCTGTGGCCCCTCGATGCCCGGTGTCTCGGCGAACATCAGGCGCGACAGCCCGGGGCGCGCCTCGACGTAGAGCATCAGCGCCCGCGCCAGCGCCCGCAGGCGCTCGACCGCGTCCCCCGACGCCGCGATCACAGGCTCGAGGCGCGCGCCGATCTCGGCCCGCGCGTGGGCCACGACGGCCAGGATCAGCGCCTCCCGTGACAGGAAGTGACGGAAGAGCGCGGGTTGGCTCACACCCAAGCGTCGCGCGATCTGCCGGGTGCTGAGGGCGTCGACCGGCGTGTCGCTGAGGGCGGTCAACGCGGCGTCGACGATCTGCTCTTTCCGCGAAGGTGAAGTCCCCATGGACCGCGACGTTATCAGATGATAACTTTCGGCGAAACACAGGAGCTCGGCATGTCGACTCGCCCGGACGACTTCGAACACGTGGACGCCTTCTTCGCCGCCGACCACCGCGCTTGCGACGCGTTGTGGAACGCCGTAGAGGTCGCCCACGAGGCCGGGGACGACCCGGCGACCCTCGCCGCGTTCAAGGCTTTCAACGCCGCCATGCGCCGGCACCTCGACATGGAGGAGGACATCCTCTTCCCCGCCCTCGGGCAGGCCACCGGCATGGGTGAGGCGGGGCCGATCGCGGTGATGAAGCACGAGCACGGCCAGATCCGCGCGCTGCTCGACCGCATGGGCAACGCGGCGGCCTGCGGCGACGTCGACGACGTGACCGACGAGGGCGACACGCTGCTGATGCTCATCGCGCAGCACAACGTGAAGGAGGAGAGCATCCTCTACCCGATGGCCGATCGCGCGCTCGGGGCCGAGTGGGCCGCGCTTCGACCGAAGCTGGCCCGCTACTGAGCCGCGGGCCTCGGGGCAGCCGGGCGCGGCACGTGGTCCCCATCTTTGGGGGGGGCCGCTCTCAGAGACAGCGATAGAGGGCGTGACAAAGGGCCAGCGCGCGCGGTGAGCGCACGTGGTGGCCCATGCGGTTCATCACGTAGCCGATGCCCAGTCGGCTCCGCGGATCGCAGAAGCCCAGCGCGCCGCCTGCGCCGGGGTGGCCGAAGGCCTCGACGTGGGGCGAGAACATGCGCGTCTCTTCCTTGATGAAGCCCTGGGCGAAGCCGAGGGGCTTGCGAAGCACGCGATCGTTCGACACCCAGGACTGGCGGCGATGGACTGCTTCGACGCTTCGTGGCCGAAGGAGACGGACGCCGTCGAGCTCGCCGCCGCGCGCCAGCGCTGCGTAGACGCGCGCCAGGCCGCGGGCCGACGCGACGCCGTTGCTCCAGGGCAGCTCCATCGCCCGAACGCGGCGCGTGTTGTAGTTGTCGAGGCCCATCGGGCCCAGCTCGCGCGGGTTCGAGAAGGCGCGGGCGGTCGCGGTGCCGCGCTGGGCCGCCTGACGGTAGACGCGCCCCTCGAGGCCCCGGTGGAAGAGCAGCTTCGGCAGCCCGCGGGTCAGCCTCTCGCGGGTGTCGGCCGGGTAGTTCACAGCGACACGGTGGTCGTGGTGCGCGGGCAACCCGATGAAGACATCCGCGCCGAGCGGGCCCGCGATCTCGTCGGCGAGGAAGCGCCCCACCGAGGTGCCGGCGACGCGCCGGAACAGCTCGCCGCCGTAGAGGCCGAAGGTGACCGCGTGGTAGCCCTGATCGGTGCCGGGGGCCCACATCGGGGCCTGGCGCGCGCAGGCGTCGACCACCTTCTGAGGGTCGTGCGCCAGGTCGTCGAGCGTGAAGGGCTGGTCGATCGTGATCAGGCCCGCGCGGTGGTTGAGCAGCGTGCGGGCCGTGATGTCGGCCTTGTCGGCCTGAGCGAACTCGGGCCAGTAACGGGCCACCGGGGCGTCGTAGTCGAGGAGGCCGCGGTCGGCCAGCAGCATCAGCGACAAGGCCAGCGCGCCCTTGGTCGACGAGAAGACGATCGCCATCGTGTCCGCGTCCCACGGACGGTCGGTGGCCCGGTCGGCCACGCCGCCCCACAGGTCGATGATGGGCACGCCGTCGCGGTAGACGCAGAAGCCGGCGCCGATCTCGCCGCGCCGAACGAAGTTGGCGAGGAAGGCGTCGCGCACCGGCTCGAAGCCCGCGGCGACCACGCCGTGCACGGTGATGGTCTTGGGCATCAGCGCAGTTCGAAGCGCAGGTGGTCGAGGTACCAGCCGGGCGGGTTGAGCGACTGAGAGACGTCGGCGCTGTAGGTCTGCTGGCTCACGCCGGTGGCGTAGGCGAAGCGCAGTTGGAAGGCGCCGGCGTCGGGGAGCGCGTCGAGCGGCAGCGTCACGGTCACCCAACCAGCGCTCTGCTCGGTGAAGCCGGGCTCGCCGCTGACGTGGAAGTCGTTGGGCGCCAAACAAGAGTAATCATCAAGAAAATCAGAGATATACGGGTTGATCGCGAGGACGCCCGGGTAGCGCTGTGGGGCCACGACGTGCCAGCCACCGGCGCCGCCGCGACCCTCCACGGTGCCGCCGTCGTACCAGTCCTCGCCGTCGATTCGGCCCGACCAGAAGTCGTACCAGGTCTCGAACACGGCGACGACGGGGGTCCCGGCGCAGGCGCTCAGGTCGATGGCGGGCGAGGTGAGGGCGGCGCGCTGGCACTGCACGTAGTTGTCGTCGAGGTGGGTGCCCCAGCAGTTGCGCCCCTCGGCGCAGGCGGGGGGCCCCCAGGTGGCCGCGCCGTGCTCCCACCCGTCGAGGGGCCAGTCGGCGGCGACGCCGTCGCTGGGCGCGTGCGTGAAGCCCTGGGCGCCGGACTCGAAGTCGAAGGTGGCGGCGGCCAACGCGGC
>CALBMW010000419.1 GCA_937896275.1 uncultured Myxococcales bacterium | reverse complement strand
GCGTGTGACGCATGTAGATGCGGCGCGTCTCGTCGCAGACGATCACGTAGCCCATGCCACGCAGCTGCCGCCAGGCGATGTAGATCTCGCCGTCGCGGTCATCGCGGTGCTTGTCCACCACGGCGCGCAGGTCGCCGAGCGTCGGCGACAGACGGTCGATGAGCACCTGCTGACGGTCATAGCCGCTGTTGCCGAGCTGGCGAACGACGCCGCGCAGCGAACGGGCCCCCGACAAGCGCGGCCCGTCCGCGCTCCGGTGCACGATCTGAAAGCGGCCGCCCACCTCATAGACATAGGTGCGACTCTCGCGATCGGGCAGCGGCGCCAGGAAGACCTCGTCGGTCGTCTCGAGGATCATCCGGAGACGGTTGCGGACCGCCGGCAACGAACGGTCATGCGGCGCGAGGATCTCGACCGGCACGTCCAGCGGTGCCTTGGGGTCGATGCCCAGGTACAGCCCCCGCAGGGCGTCGGCGACCGCGCGGCCGCCGGTGTAGCGCCGACAGAAGACCTCGCCCCAGCTGTTGAGCGTCACCACCGCGATGTCGCGCAGCCGGTTCTCGCGCTTGCGTCCGTAGTTGAGGATGTCCCAGTTCTCGGGAAGGTAATAGACGCCGGCCTGCTCGCTGGCGTCCGACGGCGTGCGCGGCAGGTCCAGGTTCACGACAAGCGCGGCGCGCCGCACGCGCCGGGGCGCCAGGAAGTTGACCGGCGGGATCGCGAAGGGATCAGGGCACTCGAACAGCGCCTGGAAGCGCTCGAGCATCGCCCGGAACTCGCCCGTCGTAGTGCGCGCGTTGGCGCAGACCAGGCCCACCACGGAGCCCTGATGGAACAGGCCGTTGAAGGTCAGCCAGCCCGCCGCCTCCGCCAGCGTCGCGGTGGCCCAGATCGGCGGATCGCGCTCGGCGACCTCGTTGCGACGAATCTCGCGGTGGACCTCCCACCGGCGCCCAGGTTCGGCGTCGGGCGCCTCGAGCACCGCCAGCCGGTCCTCGGGCCGCGGCTCGCGCAGGAAGTAGGTGAAGAGGTGCTGCACCTTGCCCGCTTCCTGCCCGAAGCAGGCGAACAGGCGGCGCCCCAGGATGGTGACGTCGGTCTCGTTGATCTTCACCGAGGCGGTGCGCGCCCGGTCGATGAGCTTGCGGTAGAGCCCCAGCATGAACTGCCGAATGGCCTGCCCCATCGCGTCGACGCGCTCGGCCGACCAGGTGTCGAGGCCGTCGAGGTCGGCCAGCAGCTGCTCGTCCCAGCCCCAGCGCGTGATGTAGGCCTGCATCACCCGGAAACGCCGCATGAAGGTCGTGCGCTGAGCGGTCTCGCGGCTGAGCTTGAGCCCCACCTTGAGGTAGAAGCACTGCTGCACCAGCCGAAAGGCCTCCCAGTCGCGCTGCTCGGCGAAGTACTCGCTGATCGCGTCGAAGAGCAGCACATAGGGATCGGTGTACTGGGGCGCCCGCTCGCCCTGCATCACGCGGTCCTTGAGCTGATCGCACAAGAGCAGCGGCTGCTGGGCGTCCAGATAGCGGACGAGCAGGGCCATCTTCAGCAAGCTCTTGAACGGGCTGCGGAGACTCTTGTTGATCTGCCACAGCGCCGCGCCGAAGAACTCGCCCCGGTCGATCTCACCGATGAAGCCCAGATCGACGAAGCTGAGCGAGGTGTCGAGGTGGGTGCGGTCGATGGCGTCGGCCACCCGCCGGTAGCCCTCCGCGTCCACGCCCACCGGGACCGCCCACCAGAGCGGGACGTGGCCCGCGATGAAGACGGACGTGCGGTAGAACTCCTCCTTGAGCAGCTTGCCCTGGGCGCTCCCGGAGGAGTCCGAGTCATCCTCGGAGCCGCCGAAGTCGTTCTGGCGCGCGCGGTGGGCGTCGACGAGGAAGAAGTGGCAGTCCAACCCGCGCTTGCGCGCCCACCGCTCGATCTCCTCGACCCGCGTGATGAGCTGCTGCTGGGCGGCGGGCGAGAGGCTGTCCTCGTCGACGACCACCCAGTAGTCGATGTCGCTCTTGCCGCTGTGCCCGATGGTGCCGACGCTGCCCATCGCCAGCAGCGAGCGGATCGCCGGGCGAAACATCGCGGACTGGCGGCGCTGGTTGCGGTTGGGCGGGAAGACGTCCTCGACGGCCGCACGAATGGTCGCGTTGAACTCGAAGTTGCTGATGCCGTGGGCCGGCTCGTCGGACGGCTGGTGGCCCGGCTGCCCCGGGATGTTGGTGTGCAGGAGATAGGGGATGACCGAGAAGGTGGCCCGGTCCTTGGGCTTCAGCGCGTCGTAGAGGTAGCCCAGCTTGGTGATGTTGAAGTGCAGGTAGCGCATGAGCGCGTCCCGCAACTGCTCCAGCCCCTTGCCCGGCGGCAACGCGCGCGCTGCCCGGACGGCCTCGCGAAAGAAGCAATCGGCGTAGGCCTCACCGTCGCCGGGTGGGGCCTCGGGCGCCGGCGACAGCTCGATGGGGCCAAGCTGCTCGGCCGTCGGCGCTGGACGCGACGCGGCGCGGGGGGTCTGCCAGCGCGGCGTCCCGGCGCCCTGCTCCAGGCTGCGCAGCCAGTCGCCGACCGAACTCTCGTCGGGGGACTCTTCGGCCATGTCACCTCAGCGAGATCGACCGGCGCTCGGGCGCCGCGTCCTGGCCCTCCGGCATGCGCGCCAGCGTCGGCTCACCCTCCCGCAGCACGTAATGCTTCACCGGGTAGCGGTGATCGGTCAGGACGTACTGCATCGCCAGCCGGTTCTCCATGTTGAAGATCAACGGCGCGAGCAGGTTCGCGCTCATCTCCTGGGGGTCCGCGGGGACCGTCATGATGACCGACACGATCAGATCCTCGGCGCGATCCGGCGCGATGATCGCCAACTCCGAGCGGCGCACGTCGACATGGTAGTCGCGCATGAAGTACAGCGGATCGCTGATGATGAACGCGAGTTGACCATCCTCGACGCACTGCAGCCACTTGAAGGGGCTGTCGTCGCGGTGGTCGAGCACTACGAAGCGCTTGTGCCGAGCGAAGCCCAAGAGCCCCATCGGGAAGCTGAAGACGGTGGTCTCGTCGACCTCCAAGGTGCCGAATCGGCCAGTTTCAACGCGCATCGGTGTCACCCTCCGGGGTCTTCCGGCGCTTTTGGTCACCGAACTTCTGGTCACCGAACAGGCCGCTGATCGAGTCGAGGATGTTCACGTCCGACGCGGTCGCGCCGACGTTCGCCTGGTGGATCTTGAGGTACAGCTCTTCTCGGCACACGTAGACATCGCGCGGTGCGACGATGCCCAGGCGGACCTGCTTCCCCTTGATCTCTTTGACGACGACCTTGACGTCGTCGCCGATGCATACGGATTCCCCGATTTTTCGGGTCAGTGTCAGCACAACCACCCTCCTGGCAGTTTCGTCCTTGGGCGATGGTGCGGACCTCCGCGCCACCTGAGCAGCCTACGAGCCTAGCTGCCTGAGTAGCCTAGCTGAGGAAGTCCAGCAACGACGCAGACGAGAATTCGCGACTGCTGACCGACAGCGTGGCCTGCAGCGCGGTCTCGACGAGCTGGAGCTCGGCGATCGCCTCGGGCGCGTCCGTGTCCCGATAGTCGGCCTCCATGGCGGGGATCCGCTCCTTGAAGAAGGCGTTGACGCTCTCGGCGGCGTCGACGCGACCGAGCAGCCCGCCGATCTCGAAGCGCGCCGTGATGAACTGCTCGATCGACTCCTCGAGCCGCCCGAGCTCTTGCTCGCGCAGGACCTCGTCGTCGGCGCGAATCGCGGCGGCGATCTGTTCGAGGTTGTCGAAGACATCGACCGTGTTCGCGGTGCCGTCGCCAAAGGCGGAGCCGCCGCGCGAGGCCACCCGGACCCGGCTGCCGGCGGTCAGCTCGAGCTCCTTGGCGTTGGTGTCGCCCTGGAAGTTGCGCGTGGCGTCGTAGGGCGGCTGATCCGTCCGGTAGCCCCCGAAGATGTACGCGTGCCCCGTCTGTGTGTTGGCCAGCGAGAGCAGGTGGTCGGTGATCTGTTCGATCTCGCCGGCGATGTTGTTCAGGTCGTCCTGGGTGCGGATCGAGGTGAGCGACTGGATGAGCAGCTCCTTGACCCGGTACAGCGACTGCGCGCCCTCGTCGAGGACGCCGTCCGAGGTACGGAGCTGCTGATAGGCGGAGTCGAGGTTCCGCTTGAGCTGCACGTTGTGCTTGCGCTCCGTCTCGAGCGTGTCGACCCTCAGCGCGCCGAGGGGATCGTCCGAGGGCCGGTTGATCCGCTTCCCGCTGCTGAGCTGCTCGCTCACCCGCGTTCGCCGGCTGTTGAGCGACTCGAGTCGGAAACGCGCGCCTTCGAAGCGGATCTTCTCGGTCACCCGCATGGTGGCCTCCTCGGAGAAAGGGTCGCTGGACCGGTCATTGGACGAGCTGCAAGATGGTGTCGAGCAGGCTCTGCACCGTGGTGACGACCTTGCTGCTCGCCTCGAAGTGCTTCTGAAACTTCGTGAGATCGATCATCTCGTCGTCGATGCTGACGCCGACGACCGACTCGCGCAGCGCCTCGGACTGCGACGCGCGCACGTCATGGAACTCGGCGCGCTGGGCGTTGAGCTGGGCCGTGGCCCCGACGTCGTGCAGCAGTTGGGCGTAGCGCCGGTTGAAGGGCACCGAGCCGAGCGCCGCCTGGTTGGTGTTCTGCAGCGCGGCGATGTCGAGCAGGTTGCGGTTGTCGCCCGGCAGCACCGTCGGGTCGATGGCGGCCCCAACCCGCAGCGGATCGGCCTCGATCGCCGCGTCCACCGCGATGCTGGCCGCAGCGAATTGCTGGCCAGGCAGCGCCGTGAACAGGTCGCGCGCCCCCACCCCGTCGAGTCCCACCCCGACCCGGTGGATGGCGTTGACCTCGTTGACGAAGGTGAAGGCCAACTCGTCGAGGTCGGCGAGCTGTCCGGCGATGACGGTGTCGCGGGTGTCGAGCAGCCCGCCGATCTCGCCCTCGTCGAGCCGCCGCGTGACGTCCGTTCGCGCGCCGCTGACGCTGACGTACTCGATGTCGAGCAGCCCGGCGTTGGCCGCGTTGGGCACGCCCTCGAGTCGCGCCACCTGCTCCTGCTGCACCAGCGTGTAGCGGTTGGCGACCTGCACCGAGACGGTGCCGTCCTCCTGCGGAAACACGTTGACGTCGACCAGCTTGGCGATCTCGCGGATCGCCCGGTCGCGCCGGTCGCGGAAGTCGTTGGACTGGGAGCCGTCGACCTCGGTCTCGACGATGCGCGCGTTCATCTCGCCGACGATCGCCGCCTGCCGGTTGATGCTGTCGAGGCGATCGGCGAGCGTGTCGTCGATGCCGCGCTGCACCGTGCGCAGGTCTCGGTCCAGGGTCTGGAAGGCGTTGGCCACGTTGTCCGCCGACTGCACGAACTCGCGGCGCGCCCCGAAGCTCGAGGGATCTTGGCTGAGCTCGCGCGCGGAGTTGAAGAAGTCGTCGAGCGAGCCGCCGATCGTCGGCTCGGCCGCCTCGGAGTAGAGGCGCTCGACCATGCCCACCACGCCCTCGCGGCCGTTGTAGTAGCCCTGAAGGGTCCGGTCGCGGTTCACCTGGTAGTCGAGATA
>CALBMW010000418.1 GCA_937896275.1 uncultured Myxococcales bacterium | reverse complement strand
ATGTCCCTCCCCGCCCCCCGCCGGCTGCGTCGCCGACACCGACTGCGAGGGCAACTTCGTCTGCGCCGGCCCCGATCCCGACTGCCCCGCGGACGCCTGCCGCTGTGTCGGCGGTGCCTGGGACTGCCTGCCCGGCTGCAGCGGCACCGCCTGCGCGCCCGCGCCCGGCCCCTGCGAGGCGCCCAACCCGCAGGGCTGCGCCGACAACGGCTGTCCGCTGGGCGAGGTATGTCAGCAGCCCAGCCCGGCGTGCGCCCCGAGCGCCTGCGCGTGCGACGAGCGGACCCGGACCTGGGTGTGCACCGACGACTGCGGCGGCGGCGCCTGTGTCCCGGCCCCCACCGACGCGTGCGCCGAGCCGAGCCCCGCCGGCTGCGCCCAGTCGGGCTGCCCCGCGGGCGAGACGTGCGTGCTGGACTCCGAGGTCGTCGGCTGCCACCCCACCCGCTGCCAATGCGACGCCGAGCGCTCGATCTGGCAATGCACCCGCGACTGCGGCGGCGGCGCGTGCCGGCTCGACCCATGAGTCAGCCGTTGAGCTGCCAGTACTTCTGATAGCGCGCCAACAGATACATGCCGACCGCGAAGGCCAGCAGGATCAACGCGCCGAAGGTCAGCGCGAGCAGCAGACGCATGCGGTTGCCGTCTACCCGCGTCTGCCGGCTCTCGACGCGGCCGACCGCGGCCAGGGCCGCCGCGAGGACCCGTTGACGATACTTCGCGACGCGCTCGTCCTCGGCCTCGCCGGGCGGCGTCAGGCGCCGGTAGCACTGGCCGGCGTACTCCAACATCCGCGCCTCGGCGCACAGGCGCACGAAGCTGCGGTGGCCCTCGTCGTCGTCCAGCCTGCCCGCGATCTCGGCCCAGCGACTGCGGATGCGCGCGCCCGCCGGGTGCCCGAGGAGCGGATCGGCGGCGAAGCGGCGCGCCAGGGTGGCGTCGACCTTGGCGAACATCAACCCGCAGGCGTGGCAAGCCTTGGGGTCGCGCTGCACGTGGCCACACTTGGGGCAGGCGATCTCGCCCGGCGCCAGGCGCGGCGCCCCGCCCGGCTCGGTCGGACCCCCCACCGGCGCGGGCGGGGCGTCCTCACGGGCCGGCTCGGCCATCACCGGGGCCAGCACGTTGACCGTGGCGCACGTGGAGCAACGGAAGCCGAAGCCGCCGGGCACAGCGTCCAGCCCCGCCCGATCCTCTGTCCCGCCACACTGGGAGCACTCGACCTGCATCGCCCCATCCTCGCCCGCCCGAAGGCGGACCGCTACCGCGCCGAGGGCCGGCGCCAAATGGCTTTCATCCGGGCGCTCGTATGATAAGGGTTGGCGCGATCCGCCGGGAGGGACCCATGAACGACCGAGACGAGTCGGTCACGCGCCTGCTGCGCTTCCGTCAGGCCCTCGAGCAGCTCATCGAGGATCTCCTGCCCGGGCCCGCGGACTCGGTCGCGCCCGGCGGGCCGCCCGCGCCGCTCGACGTGTTCCTGCGATCCGACGAGGTGGAGATCCAGGTGGAGTTACCGGGTGTCAGCGCCAAGGATCTGGAGCTGTCGGCCCACGGCCAGCGCGTGATCATCGAGGGCCTGCGGCCGGGGCAAGCCGCCGACACGGGCACCTGGCTGTGCCTCGAGCGTCCCATCGGCCGGTTCCGCCGGGTGATCGAGTTGCCGGCGGTGGCCGACACCCGCCGCGCGAGCGCCGCCATGCAGGACGGGCTGCTGGTCATCCGCGTCCCCCGCATCCAGGATCGGCGGGGCTCCCTGCGCGAGATCGCCGTCACCGAGGTGCCCCGCCGATGAGGACCGCGCCCGCCGACGACGTGGTCTTTCCGGCCACGGTGCCGCTGGTGCCGGTCAAGGACCTGGTGATCTTCCCCTTCATGATCGTCCCGCTCAACGTGGCGCGCGCCAAGTCGGCCCGCGCCATCGAGGCCTCGCTGAACCTCTCGCCCGACCGCATGGTGTTCCTGGTGGCCCAGCGGGACGCGGGCGACGAGGATCCCGCCGCCGATGGCCTGCACGCGGTGGGCTGCCTGGGGGTCGTGCTGCGGATGAACCGCGAGGCGGGCCGCGTGCGCGTGCTGGTGCAGGGCCTTGCCCGCGCGCGCATCAAGCGGGTGATCGACAGCGAGCCCTGCTTCGTGGTCGAGCCCGAGCCGCTGCCCGATCTGGCGGTGCCCGAAGACGCCCGCCTGCGCAGCGAGGCGCTGATGCGCGCCTCGAAGGAGAACGTCGATCGCCTGGTCAAGGGTGGCGGACGTTTCCCCGAAGAGGTGGCGCTCGTCGTGCAGCCGGTCGAGGCGCCGGGGCGGCTGGCCGACCTCATCGCCAGCAACCTGCGGCTGGGCGCCCAAGAGGCCCTGGACTTGCTGGCGGTTCGCGATCCGATGGAGCGGCTGCGCGCGGTCAACGGCCTGCTCGAGAAGGAGCTGGGCATCCTCGAGATGCGGCAGCAGATCGAGGCGCAGGCCCGCGAGCAGATGTCGCGCACCCAGCGCGAGTATTTCCTGCGCCAGCAGCTTCGGACCATCCGCACCGAGCTGGGTGACGAGAACCTCGACGCCGAGCTCGAGACGCTGCGCCTGCGCGTCGAACAGGCCGGCATGTCCCACGCGGCCCTCACCGAGGCCCGGCGCCAGGTCGAGCGCCTGTCGCGCCTGAACCCGGACAGCACCGAGGCCGGCGTCCTGCGCCACCACTTGGAGCGGTTGCTGGCCCTGCCTTGGATGCTCGAGACCCCGGACGACACGTCCATGCCCTACGCGCGGGCGGTGCTCGACGCCGATCACGATGGCCTCGAGCGCATCAAGGAGCGGGTGCTCGAGCACCTGGCCGTGCGCACGCTGCGACCCGACGCCCGCAGCCCGATCCTGTGCTTCGTCGGGCCGCCCGGCGTGGGCAAGACCAGCCTCGCGCGCAGCATCGCGCGGGCGCTCGGCCGGCGGTGCGCGCGCATCAGCCTGGGGGGCGTGCGCGACGAGGCCGCGGTGCGCGGACACCGGCGCACCTATGTCGGGGCCATGCCGGGCCGCATCGTGCAGGCCCTCGAACAGTCCGAGGCGCGCAACCCCGTGATCATCCTCGACGAGCTGGACAAGCTGGGGCTCGACGGACGGGGCGATCCGGCCGCCGCCCTGCTCGAGGTCCTCGATCCGGCGCTCAACCACGCGTTTCGGGACCACTTCCTCGACGTGCCGATCGATCTGAGCCGGGTGCTGTTCGTGGCCACGGCCAACGTGATCGACACCATCCCGGGACCGCTGCGCGACCGGGTCGAGCTCATCCGGCTGTCGGGCTACACCGAGGACGAGAAGCTGCGCATCGCGCGCCGACACATCATCCCGCGGGCGATCGACGCCCACGGGCTGACCCGCGATCACCTCATCCTCACCGACGACACTGTGCGTCGCCTGGTCCGCGACTACACGCACGAGGCGGGGCTGCGCACGCTGGAGCGACACGTCGCGGCGCTCTGCCGCAAGGTGGCGCGCAAGGTGGCGGAGGGCAAGACGACGCGCACCCGCATCGGAGCCGCGCGGCTCACCGAGTGGCTCGGCCCCCCGCGACCGCCCACCGAGCGCCTCCCCGACTCGGACGAGGTGGGCACGGTCATCGGGCTCGCCTGGACGCAGGCCGGTGGCTCGATCGTGGTGGTCGAGGCCACGTGCATGCGCGGCGGCACCGGGCTGAAGCTCACCGGGCAGCTCGGCGAGGTCATGAAGGAGAGCGCGCACGCCGGCCTGAGCTTCCTGCGGGCCCGCGCCGCCGCCTACGGCCTCAACGCCGAAGCCGTGCTGGCCAACCACGAGGTGCATGTCCACGTGCCCGCCGGCGCCATCGCCAAGGACGGCCCCTCGGCGGGCGTCACGATCGCCACCGCCATCGCCTCGGTGCTCCTGCGCGCGCCCGTGCGCAACGACGTCGCGATGACCGGCGAGATCACGCTGCGCGGCCACGTGCTGCCGGTCGGCGGGCTCAAGGAGAAGCTGCTGGCGGCGGTGCGGGCGGGGTTGCGCACCGTGCTGGTGCCCGAGGGCAACATGGCCGATCTGCGAGACCTGCCGCCGGGCCTGCGCCGCAAACTGCGGGTCGTGCCCTGCCGCCATGTCGAGGACGTGTTCCGCGAGGCGCTGGTCCGCCCCGCCACCGCCGCCGACGTCGACGCGCTGTGGACCCACGGTGGCGACCATCCGGGGCAGGAGCGCGGAGCGACCTGATGCAGTTCAACCTGCAAAAGCGCGAGCTGACCCTGAAGGTCGTCTACTTCGGCCCGGCGCTGAGTGGCAAGACGACCAACCTTCAGGCCTTGCACCAGATGGCGCCCAGCGAGGGCGCCGGCCGGCTGATCACGCTCGAGACCCGCGACGACCGCACGCTGTTCTTCGATCTGCTGCCGCTGGCCTTCAGGAGCAGCACCGGGTCGCGGGTGAAGCTGAAGCTGTTCACGGTGCCGGGGCAGGTGATCCACGACAGCACCCGGCGCGTGGTGCTGCAGGGGGCCGACGCGGTGGTCTTCGTCGCGGACAGCCAGGTCGCCGAGACCGAGGCCAACAAGATCGCGTTCCGCAACCTGCGCGTGAACCTCGACGCCAACGGCCTGCCCGCGGATCTGCCGCTGGTGCTGCAGTTCAACAAGCGCGACCTGCCCGACGTGCGGACCGAGGCGGAGCTGACGCAGCTCGAGCGGGTGCGCGCCACGCCCATCTATCGCGCGGTCGCCCTTCACGGCGAGGGCGTGCGCGAGACGCTCGAGGGGCTGCTGCGGCTGACCTGGAAGCACCTCGAGCTCGACACGAAGCTACGCATCGAGGCCGACACCTTCCTGTCCCAGATGTTCGCGCGCTGGCGGCGTCCCCGACCGCTGACGGGGCCCCTGCCATGAGGGGGGCCACGGGGCGCGTCGCGCCGAGCATGCAAAAGCCTCCCGCGATGGCCATCATGGGGTCCGCATGAGCGGCCCCTCGATCCTCGATCGTCCCATCCGGCTGTCCGAGCTGATCGAGCCTGACGCCTACGCTGATCTGTGCCGGGCCTTCGTCGACCTCACGGGCGTCGGCCTGCGCGTCTACGACGCCGCCGGCATCGGCGTGGTCGAGGTGCCGCGCGGCGAGGATCTGTTCGAGTGGATCTTCGGCCACGCGGACGCCAAGCGGGCCCTGACCGAGTTCATCCAACTGCTGAAGCGCACCGACATCGACGAGGACGAGTCGCTCACGCTGACCGATCCGGTGGCAGGTACGAACTTCCTGGTGTTGCCCATCGCCTATCAGTTCGAGGTCGTGGGCAAGGTGGTGTTGGGACCCTACCGGGCCAGCGGCGACACCGACGTCCCGAAGGGCGACGGGGGGATCGACGCACACACCCTGCGCCGGCTGCGACTGCCCCTCACCGTCATCGCGTCCGACGAGCTTCGCCGGTCGGCGGCCGTGCTGCTGCGCGCCACCGACGCCGTCTGCCACGCGGGCTACCGCGCGCTGCTGACGAGCAACATGCACCTCGAGTCGATCACCGAGGCCTACAACGACCTTCAGACCGCCAACGAGCGCCTCGCGGCCCAGAACCAGGAGCTGAGCGCGACCAACGCGCGCCTGCGCGAGCTCGACGATCTGAAGAGCAACTTCCTGGCGACGGTGAGCCACGAGCTGCGCACGCCGTTGACCTCGGTGATCGGGTACAGCGAGATGATGCTCGAGGGGCTCGCGGGTCCCCTCAACGACGAGCAGCGCGAGTACGTCGCGACGATCATGGAGCGCGGTGAGAGCCTGCTGCACCTCATCAGCGGCATCCTCGACATCTCGAAGATCGAGCGCGGCGGCCCGCAGGCGCTCGTCCGGGAGCCCGTCGAGGCGGCGACGCTCGTCGAGGCCGCCCTGTCGACGGTGCGCCCTCAGGCGCACAAGGCGCAGCTCACCCTCGACCGCCGAGTGTCACCGGAGCTGCCGGTGCTTCACCTCGACCGCTACAAGATCCGCCAGGCGCTCGTGAACCTGCTGGGCAACGCGGTGAAGTTCACGCCCGCGGGGGGGACGGTCACCGTCGTGGTCGAGCTGGCGCAGATGCGAGGGGGCACCCCGGCCGCCCGCTTCGCGGTCCGCGACACGGGGATTGGCATCCCCACCGACCAGCTTCCGCGCATCTTCGAGGCCTTCTACCAGGTGGACAACTCGTCGACCCGTGAGTACGGTGGCACCGGCCTCGGATTGTCCATCGTGAAGAGCTTCGTCGAATCACACGGCGGTCAGGTCGGCGTCGCGAGCGCGCCCTCCGAAGGCTCGACCTTCTGGTTCATGGTGCCCCTTTCGCCCGACTACCGTCGACCGAGCGGACCCCTCCCCCGGCATCCACAGGGTGCGAATGGTTGACTCTCGGTCGACGGGCGCCCAGCTTGACGCCCCCCAAACATCATCCCCTCACCGGCGCCGGCTCATCGAGCATGCACGAACGCGCGATCCGGCCACCGCGGCGGCGGCACGGCTGGACGACGATCCCGGGTCACCCGCCCGCGGCCGTACGTGATGCCTGACGATCCCCCCTCCGAACGCGCGCTCGTCGCGCTCATCGGGGCCGAGTTGGCGCGCGCGGGGCGGCCCGCCGATCTCAGCGATGATTGCGCGCACCTGCGCGGCCAGACCGCGCTCGTCACACACGACGACCTGGTGGCCGGCGTCCACTTCGACCTCGCCCAGGACCGCCCCGAGGAGGTCGGCGCGCAGGCCGCGGTGGTCAACCTGAGCGATCTGGCGGCGAGCGGCGGGGCGGCCGGGTGGCTGGTCTGGTCGCTGATGCTGCCCCCCGGCACCGACGCCGAGCGCGTGCGCGCGTTGACGCGAGGCTTCGCCGAGACGGCGGCGGCCCATGGCGCGGCGGTGGTCGGCGGCAACCTGACCCGCACGCCGGGGCCGCTGACGGTGTCGGTGACCGCGGGCGGCCCGCTGCTGGGTCCGCGTCCCTTCCTCCGCTCGGCGGCGCGGCCCGGCGACACGCTCTACCTGACCGGCCCGCTCGGCGACGCCACCCTGGGCTTCCTGCGGCCGACCTTCGCCCACCGCCGGCGGCGCCACACATGGCGGCCGCACCTGCGCGAGGCCGCGGCGTTGGCGGCGTGGGGGGGCGTGCACGCCGCGATGGACGTGTCGGACGGTCTGCTGCTCGACGCCTCGCGGATGGGCGAGGCCAGCCGCGTCGGCGTCGAGATCGACCGCGCGGCGGTGCCCGTGAGCGCGGCCTTCCGAGAGGCCTTCGGCGCCCAGACCGACGCCGCGCTCACCGGCGGCGAGGACTACGTGCTGCTCTTCTCGGCGGCCGCGCCGCCCCCCCTTCGCGCCTGGGCCATCGGGCGGTGCGTCCCCGCGCCGGGCTTGTGGCTCGACGGACGCCGGGCCTCGCCCACCGGCCACGACCACTTCCGGAGCGTGTGATGGATTACGCGCTGTTCATCTTCCTGCTGTTCCTGTCGTGCTTCTTCTCGGCCTCCGAGACCTCGCTCTTCAGCATCGGCAAGGTGGCCCAGCAGCGGCTGCGTCAGTCGGATCGACCGGCCGACCGCGCCGTGTCGGTGCTCCTGGCGTCGCCGCGCAACCTGCTGATCACGGTGCTGCTGGGCAACGAGCTCACCAACGTGGCGCTGTCGATCGTCAGCGCCACGATCACCTCGCGCCTGTTGGCCGACCAGCCGCTTCTGCGGCAGTCGCTGCTGTCGGCGGCGATGGCGCTGCCCATCCTGTTGCTCTTCGGCGAGATCACCCCCAAGACGATCAGCGCGCTGCGCCCCGAGCTCGTGGCGCGTCTGCTGGCGCGCCCCCTCGGCGCCTTCGCGACCGCGACCAGCCCGGTGCGCGCCTTCCTGCGCACGTTCACCGATCACGTCGTGCGATGGCTCGGTGGACGGCCCGAGGCGCCGCCGGGGCAGATCGACGAGGCCGAGCTGCGCACCCTGGTGGACGTTGGGGCCGCGGAGGGCTTCGTCGAGGATCAGGAGCGCGTGCTCATCCACAACGTGCTCGACTTCGACGACCTGCTGGTCGCCGACGTCATGCGCCCCTGGTCCGAGGTCTTGACCCTCAACGCCAGCGCGACCATCGCCACGGCGATCGACGCCGCGATGACACACGCCTACAGCCGCGTGCCCGTGTGGGAGAAGTCGGCCGACAAGGTGATCGGCATCCTGTACGTGAAGGACCTGCTGCCCATCCGTTGGGGTGCGCGCGAGCCCATGTCGCTGCGCCGCCTCGTGCGCCGGCCGATCTTCACCCTGCGGCAGCGCCCCGCCAACGAGCTGCTCGACGAGCTGCGCACGCTGCGGACACACATGGCGGTCGTGGTCGACGAGTTCGGCCGCGCCATCGGCCTGGTGACGATGGAGGATCTGCTCGAGGAGCTCTTCGGCCCGATCGAGGACACCACCGGGCCGCGGCAGCGCCCCAAGCGACCGGAGGGGCGGAATGCCTGACTGGTTGTGGGCCATCCTCCCGTGGGCCATCGTCGCGCTTTGTATCGTCGGCGAGGCCTTCTTCGCCATGGCCGAGCTCTCGATCGTGTCGGCCAACCGTATCGCACTCGAACGGGCCGCCCGCGAGGGCAGCGCGACCGCGCGTCGCGTCATCTGGTTCCGCGATCATCCCGATCAACTCTTCGGCACCACGCTCGTCGGCACCAACGGCTGCACGGTGACCGGCACCACGGTCGCGTCGCTCACGCTGCTGCAGATCGATCCCGTGCACGGCCACTTGTGGTCCATGGCGCTCATGGCGCCGCTGGTGCTGTTGGGCGGTGAGATCATTCCCAAGAGCCTCGCGCAGGCCCGGGCCCTGTCGCTCGCCCAGCTGCTCGCGGCCCCCTTGACGGTCGTCCACCGCATGCTGAGCCCGGTGGTGGCGCTGGTGCGCGCCTACACGCGCCTCCTGTATCGGGCGCTCGGCATCGACGCCAACGAGCAGCGATCACCGGTGGCCTCGCGCGAGGAGCTGGTGCTGCTGATGCAGTCCGACGCGGTGACGGCCGACGACGTGAACGACGGCGAGCGCGAGATGATCTCGCGCATCTTCGCCTTCAGCCACCTGCGGGCCCGCGACACGATGGTGACGCTGGCCGAGATGGTCGCCGTGCCCTCCGACGCGACGGTGGAGCAGGCGGCGGAGGTGATCGCCCGGATGGGCTTCTCGCGACTGCCCGTCTACCGAGATCGCGTCGACGACGTCGTCGGCCTGCTGCACCACCTCGACGTGATGCGCGCCGAGCGCCCCGACCAGCCGGTGTCCGAGCTGACACGGCCGCCCTTCTTCGTGCCCGAGACGCAAGAACTCGACGAGATCCTGATCCTGCTGCAGCGCCAGTCGACCTCGGCGGCGATCGTGGTGGACGAGTTCGGCGGCGCGGTGGGGCTGATCACGCTCGAGGATGTCCTCGAGGAGATCGTGGGGGACATCGACGACGAGTTCGACCCGCAGACGGGCCTGTGGCGCGCGGTGCCCGATGGCTGGCTGATCAACGCCCGCGCGCCCATCCATCGCCTCAACGAGCACTTCGATCTGCGGATCGCCGAGAGCCCCGACTACGAGACCCTGGCGGGCTTCATGCTCGAGGAGCTGCGCCACATCCCACGCGCCGGCGAGATGGTGCACCTGCCGTCGGGGGCCCGGCTGACGGTTCGCCGCGCCAACGCCCGGGCGATTCAGGAGGTGCACTTCTCTGGCGGGCGGCGGCCAGTGTGAGCAGCGAGGCGCGCCTGCTGCGGCCCGCCCTCCTGGTGGTGCTGGTCTGGGCGCTGCTGCCGGATCTCGTGATCCTCGACCCACTCGCGGCGCCGGCGGCCCGTGGACCGGGGCTGGTGGCCGCCCTGGCCGCGGTGGCCGCGGCGGCGCTGCTGGCGCAGATTCGGGCGCGCCGCGGCACGCTCACGGCCTTCGCCGCGGCCCTCGATCTGGGCGCCATGACCGGCGTGGCGGCGGGGGCGCGCTGGGTCTGGAGCCGCGGCGACCCCGACCTGCCCTACATCGAGTCCTTCTCTCTCTTCGCGTTGCACCTGGCCACCGGCTGGGGTGCGTCCCTGATGGTGCTCGCGCTCGCGAGCCGGGGGGGCCCTTCGGCGCGGCGGGGGCGCCTGCCGACCGTGCGCATGGTGTACGCCCTTGGCGCCGCCACCCTGGGCCTGCTCACGGCGGTGGTGCTCGGCGTGGGCCTCTCGGCGCGCTCGGCGGGCGCGATGGATCGCGTTCAGGCGGGGCAGCTGCACGCGTTGGCCGATCTGGCCGCCGCGGCGATCGGCGCCTCGCCCTCCTTCGGGACGCGCATGGTGGCGCGCCTCGAACTCGAGCCCGATCTCTCGGCCCAGCTCACCCCCCCCGAGGGCCGCCCCGACTTCCTGGCCACCGCCGACGCTGTGGCCCGGCACGCGGGCGGCTGGCTCGTGCGCAACGGCCGGGATCGCCGACACTTGGTGCGGCGGATCACCGCGGCGGGGTCGTTGTGGCTGTGGACACCGGCCAACGTCCGGCCGCCCGTGCGTGTCCCCGACGACGCGCCCGCCATGCTGGTCTTGGCGCTGCTCGTGTTGGGCGCCCCGCTGGCGGCGTTCATGGTGGCCGACGATCTGCGCGAGCAGCTGCGCGATCTCACCGCGGCGCTGCGCCGGATGGGTCAGGGCGCGCTGGTCCCCAACCCCGAGGCGGCCGCCCTCGCGCGGCTGCACGTGCCCATCGCCTCGAATGACGAGATCGGCGATCTGGCCGGCGAGCTCAACGCCGCCTTTGCCCGCTTCGTGGACGAAAACCGGCGCCTGGCCGAGGCTCTGGGCGCCGCGGCCCTGTCCGACCAGGCCCGCGGGCGCTTCCTCGCGGCGGCCAACCACGAGCTGCGCACGCCGCTGAACAGCATCAACGGCTACTGCCACCTGCTGAGCGGCGACGCCCTGACCGACGGCCAGCGCGAGGACGTCGAGGTCATCGCCCTGGGGGCTCAGCAGCTGCTGCGGCATGTCGACGACATCCTGGATCTGGGGCGCATCGAGGCCGGCCGCGAGCAGGCCCTCGAGCGCGCGCCGGTCGATCTCGGAGCGCTCGCGCGTGCCGTGCTGCGCGCGCAGGGTGACGCCGCGGCGCCGGGCGTGCGGACCGGCCTCACCGTCGACCCGGCCACGCCGATCGTGCTGGCCGATCCGCAGCGCACGCGGCAGGTGCTCGAGAACCTGATCGGCAACGCGCTCAAGTTCACGCGCCAGGGCGAGATCCACGTGCGGGTCGCCGCGGCGCGGCTGCCCGACGGCCGAGCGGGGGCGCGGGTGTCGGTGCGCGACACCGGGCCGGGCATCCCCGAGGCCGAACTCGACAGTATTTTCGAGGAGTTTCACCGCGTCGAGCAGCAGCGCGACGTCGCGGGGACCGGCCTGGGCCTCGCCATCGCCCGGCGCTTCGTGGGTGCGCAGGGTGGGCGCGTCTGGGTCGAGTCGGTCCTCGGTGAGGGCAGCATCTTCTACGTCGAGTTGGGCGCGACGCCGCCCGACGTGGCCCGATGAGCCCGGCCCGCGCGGCCGGCGTGGGCATCGCCGTCGGCGTGGCGGTGGCCGTAGTCCTGGCGGCCGTCCTGGTGCCGCGCCTGGTCTGGCTGGGCAGCCTCGCCGAACCGTGGCGCGTGGCCGTCGCGATGGCCGGTGTGGCCTGCGCCCTCTGGGCGATGCGCTGGAACCGTATGGCCCTGGCGCCCCTGACCGCGTCGCTGGCTGGCCACCTGACGCGACGCCGCGCCGCGCACGACATCCCCTTCCGGCTGGCGCGGGGTGGCTTCGGCGCCACGGTGGCGTGCGGGGCGGGCACGACGGTGGCTTTGGCGATCGCGGGAGCGGACGCCACCACGGCGCTGGTGGCGGGCGTCGTCACCTACCTGCTGCTCGTACTGCCCGTGCTGGGCGTCTACCTCTGGGTGAGGCGGGCGCTGCGCTCCGAGGCGGCGGGGCGCGACGCGGGCGACGGCGCGCTGGGCGGCCTGCGGCAGACGGTGGGCATGAGGCTCGCCTTCGCGCTGCAGTTGCCGGTGGCGGTGTGCGCGGCCGGCATCGTCTTGATGGAGCAGTCGAGTGGCGCGACCTATGCGGCCGACGTCGCCACCTACCACCGGGAGCGATACGCGACGCTCCTTGGCCGCACCCTGCGTGCGCTGCCGGACCCCACCGCGCGGGCCGAGCTGGCGAGGGCGGTGCGGCTGCCCGACGGCGTGACGCTCGAGGGCGGCGACCCGCGAGCCGACGCCGTGCGGATCGCCCCGGGCGACGGGCGCGACGTGCGGCCGTGGAGCCTGCGCCTGCCTCCCCTGCTGTTGCTGGGGCTCATCACCTTGCTCGCCGCGTGGCTGGGCCGGCGCCTCGCCGACGAGGTGACGACCGAGCTCGACGCGGTGCGCGGCGGCCTGCGAGGGTTGCGCACGCCCGAGGCGCCCGGCATGCCGGGTGAGCGGGCCGACGCGGCGCTGGGCACCACCGTCGCGCTGCAGGAGACCGAGGCCCTCGTCGAAGCCTTTCGGGCCGCCGTCGCCGGCTTCGAGCAACAGCGCGCCGCCCTTCGCCTCGCGGCCAGCAACCGCCGGAGCGCGGAGCTGGCCAAGGCCCGCTTCCTCGCGCACCTGAGTCACGAGCTCAAGAGCCCCCTCAACAGCATCCTCGGCTTCGCCGAGCTGCTCCTGGCCGAGATCGACGGCCCACTCACGCCGCGGCAGCGCGATCAGATCGCCATCGTGTGGCGCAGCGGCGAATCGCTGCTGCGGTTCATCCTCGCGCTGCTCGATCTGGCGCGCCTGGAGGGGCCCGGCGCCCAGGAGCTCGAGACCAGCGCCGTGCGCGCGGACGCGCTGGCGGCGGCGGTCAGGGCACAGCTTCGGCCGGATCCGCTGGCATCGGTGCGCGTGATCGTCCCCGAGCCCGCCGACCCCGACCGCGCCTGTCGCGCCGACGGGGCCGCCACCGCCCGGGCGCTGGTGCTGGCCGCGGGTGTCCTGCTCGACGCGGCCGAGCGCGGCGAGGTGGAGATCGAGATCATCGCCGGGCCGGACGGCGGGCTGGACGCGCACGTGCGCGCCATCTCGCTCGACGCCGACGAGACCGATCGCGTGCGCCTCATCGAGCAGGTCTCGACGGCGCGCCGCCGCTGGAGCCCGGAGGACGACGAGCGGTTCGGCGCGACGGCGGCCACGTTGATGCTGCTTCGGCGCCTCGCCGAGGTGCTCGACGGCCGCTTCAGCGCGGTCAACGAGGGCTGGCCGCGCTTCACCCTGAGCCTGCCGGCCGCCTGACGGGCGCGGCGGGATCCGGGCGCGCGTCGGCCCCGCAGTCGATGACCCAGCTGACGCTCAGAGCTGCCAAGGAGCTCGTGGGGCGCGAACGCACTCGCGGCGACGCACGGCACGAGCCTGTCGTCGATGTTCTCCCGGCTCCTCCGGGCCACGCGACACCTACGCTGACACATGGGGGTCCGGGACGCCGGGGGCGAGGCGTGGCGGATGGCACCGAGCATTGCGTGTCGGCGCGGTGCGCCTCAAGATGCGCCGATGCACGAACCATCCGACGAGAAGCTCCCCCACGAGGAACCCCTCAACCCCTACTTCCTGACCCTGGGCGAGCTGGTGGTGCGTCTCCGGATCTGGGTCCTGCTGGCCTGTGTCGCGGTCACCGGCGCGTCGCTGTGGGCGATCGCGACGCGGCTCACCATCGACACCAGCGTCGAGTCCTTCGCGTCCAACCAGGCGGAGAGCCAGCGGGTGCTCGAGGAGTACCGCGACGAGTTCGGCCGCGACACCATGCTCATGGTGCTGGTCGAGGGCGACGTGTTCTCGCTGCCCTTCCTCGAGCGGCTCCGCGCCCTGCACGCCGAGCTGGCCCGCCTCGACGTGCAGGTCGACACGCTCGGCGAGCGACGGGCGGATCGCGAGCGCAAGCGGCACCCCACCGCCGCGACGGCGCCAAAGAAGGTCACGCCTCAGCCCAACGGGTTGGACGACGCCTTTGGTGACTTCGACGGCACCGAGGCGGCCAGCGCCGACGATTGGGGTGACGCGTCGGCCTCGGGCGCCGCCGCGCCGACCAAGAGGCCGAGCCCCCCCGTCGATGACTGGGCCGGCTTGGCCGGCGGCACGATCGTCGAGCAGATCACTTCGCTGGTGAATGTTCGTCAGACGCGCGGCACGGCCGACGGCATCGAGGTCGGCGAGCTGCTCGAGCCCTTCCCGACCGGGGCCGATCTGCCTGCGTTGAAGGCGCGCGTGCTGGCCGACCCTACGCTGATGGGTCAAGTGGTGGACCGCGAGGGCCGCTACGCGGTCATCGTGCTGCGTACCCAGTTCATGGGCGAGCGGGACACCGTCAAGGTGTTCCATGCCATCGAGGTCATCGTCGCGCGCCATCAGGCCGAGGGCTTCCGCGTCCTGCTCACCGGCATGCCCGCGCTCAACGCGGGCCTCAACCACTTGATGGTGCACGACCTGCGCAACTTGCTGGTGCTGTCCTTGTTGGCGATGTTGGCGGTGCTCACCTATCTCTTCCGCCACCCCGTCGGCATCATCGCCCCCCTGCTGGTGGTGGCCATGGCCGCCATCAACACGGTCGGGTTCATGTCCCTGCTGGGCATGCCGCTGACCATGCTCAGCATCATCCTGCCGGCCTTCCTGATGTGCGTGGGCATCGGCGACTCGGTGCACCTGCTGAGCGTCTACCGCGACGAGCGGCGCCTCGACCGCGACCCCCACGAGGGGCTGGTGAGAGCGCTGGCCACGACCGGCGTGCCGGTGTTCTACACGTCGCTCACCACCATCCTGGGCCTGCTCAGCTTCCAGTTCGCGAGCCTGGACGCCATCAAGGAGATGGGCCTCGCCGGCGCCTTCGGCGTGGGCTTGGCGCTGCTGTATTCGCTCACCTTCCTGCCCGCCGTGATCAGCTTCTTTCCGCGCACCCGCCTGGGCGCGCGGGCGGAGGGCGCGCGTGACTTCCTCGACCGCTTCATCGACCGCTGCATGCAGGCTTCGGGCGATCTGGACGACACGGGGCGCGGCCCGGCCTCCCTGGGCGCGGTGCGTCGACGCCGCACGACGCTGCTCATCGGCGGCGTCCTGGTGGGCCTGGCCATCGTCGGCACCGGCATGCTGCGCGTGTACCACGACCCGCTGAGCTGGATGCCCGACAAGGAGCCCCTCAAGACCTCGCTCCTGCTTCTCGACGAGAAGGTCGGCGGCACCGCCAGCCTGCAACTCCTGATCGACGGCAACAGCGAGCGCGGCGTGAAGGATGTGGCCCTGATGAAGGGGCTCGAGGCGCTCGCGGCCCACATCGCGACCTATCGCGATCCGCACGTCGGCCCCGTAATCGGCAACGCGATCAGCGTGGTGGACGTGGTCAAGGAGACCAACCGCGCCCTGCACGGCGGCCAGGAGGCCTTCTACGTCCTGCCTGACGACCAGCGCGCGGCCTCCGATGCCCTCTTCATGTTCGAGAACGCCGGGCCCGAGGAGCTGCACCGCCTGGCCACCAACGACCTGAGCCGCGCGCAGATGACGCTCCGCACCAAGTGGCTGGAGGCCACCGCCTACCTCCCGCTCACCGCGTTCGTGGAGGAGGGGATCGAGAAGTTCATCCCCGCGGACGCCAAGGTGCGCCCGACCGGCTCCGTCTATACGCTCGCGACGACGGTCCGCCACCTGCTGACCGATCTCATCCGCAGCTTCGGCGCGGCGTTCATCGTGATCACCCTCGTGATGATCGTGCTGTTGCGCAGCCTGAAGCTGGGCCTGGTGGCGATGGTGCCCAACCTGATGCCGATCCTGTTGGTCATGGGTCTGATGGGAGGCG
>CALBMW010000417.1 GCA_937896275.1 uncultured Myxococcales bacterium | reverse complement strand
GGCGGCGCGGGCGCGGGCGGCGCCGAGCCGGGCTTCGTCAAGCCCAGGCGGGGTGCGGGCGTGGCCTCGCCGGCAGCGGGGGGGGTCGAGCCGATGCGCACGACCGCAGTGTCACCGCCCGCCACGGCGTCGGGATCGGCGCCGAGGTCCACCTTGGCGCCGCCCATGGGACCAGCGCCGCCCGTCGGTTTCGGGCCGAAGGGGTTGGGCGCAGCCGGAGCGCCGGCGGCGCCGCCCTTGTTCAGCATGCCCAGGCGCGCCTTGAGGTCGCTGATGTCGCCCAGGCCAGGCTTCTTGTCCCCGTTGCTCAACGCGTCCTCCGCCCTCAACGTGATCACCAAGCGCCGGCCAGCGGGCGAGCGCGCGCGACCCGCCCCCCGATTGGCAGGGGGACAGTAGCCCTGCCCCAAACGACGGTCAAGCGTTTCAGCCGCAGTTTTGCTGGGTTCGGGGCACGTCGATGGGGCGCTGAAGCCTTGCCACGCCGGTGAGCGTCTGGCTATGGTCAGGCGCTCGTCGACAGGAGCCCCGGAGGCTTCTCAGGCGACCCGACCGACCGAGGGTGATGATGCCGCACATGCGATGGCGATGGGGTCTCGTGGCGCTGCTGGGGTGCGGCGCGACCGGCTGCGACGATGAGCCGACGACGCGCTTCGACGCGGTCGTGTCCGCCAGCCGTGAGGTGGGCAACGCGCCGCTCCCCGTTCGGCTCGGCGTTCGGACCAACGGTCCGCTGGACGCGGTCTACACCTACGCGTGGGACTTCGGTGACGGCGAGAGCGACGAGGGCGCCGAGCCCGAGCACACCTTCGCGGCGCCCGGCACCTACACCGTGCGCGTGAAGGTCGCCGCAGAGGGCGGCGGGCGCGCGGACGGCACGCTGGACATCGTGGTCGACCCCTCGGCCGATCTGATCGCGCAGGACGTCGCGGTCGATCCGCGCCGGGCGCGGGCCGGTGACGAGGTCACCGTCTCGTGGGGCCTGCGCAACGGCGGCGCCGCGGTGCGCGGGAGTTGGGAGCTGGCGGTCTTCCTGTCGAAGGACGAGACCTTCGACGCGGGCGACCGGGAGCTGATCCGCAGCCAGCGCGCCGACGACCCGCCCAGCGATCGCGCGGTGGGCTTCGACGAGGCGATCGCGCTGCCCGCCGATCTGGACTCGGGCGGCTGGTTCGTGGGGGTGGCGGCCGATCCCGAGGGGGTGGTGGGCGATCTCGACCGCACGAGCAACGTGGCCTTCGCGCCCTTCCCGCTCGAGATTCGCAACCCCACCGACAACGGGCCGGACCTGATCGTCTGCGCGGTCGAGGTGCCGGCCTTCGACCGGCTGCCGGCCGGGCAGACGCCCATCGCGCAGCTCGGCGACCAGCTGCCGGTTCGCATCTGCCTGGGAAATAACGGGAATCAGCCCACCCCCCGGGGCGGCTACGCGCTCTGGCTGAGCCGCGACGAGGCCCTGGATCCCGAGGACGTGCTGGTGGGCCGGCGGGATCAACTCGCCCTGGGCTCGGGCGACCGGCAGACCTACGACGATCTGGTGGACCTGCCGCTCGACGTGGGCGACGGCGCCTGGCACCTGCTGGTGGAGGCGGATCCCGACGACGCGGTCGAGGAACAGTCCGAGGCGAACAACGTGCGCGCCTGGCCCGGCGCCTTCGAGTTGGCGGCCGCGGGCGAGGTGGAGGGCGTGGATCTGGTGGTGGCCAGCCTCGAGGTCGACGCCGATCGCGGCTTCTGGGGACAGACCTTGCCGGGGCGGGTGCGCCTGGTCAACCGAGGCAACGTCCCCGTCGAGCGCACCTTCGTGGTGCGGCTGCTCGCCGAGCCGGTCAACGGAGGCGCCGCGATTCAGCTGCCCTCGCTCAACGTGCCCGGGCTGGCGGCCGGGGCCGACATGACCATCGAGCTCGGCGCCACCATCACCCGCCGCGTCGAGGAAGGGGAGTACCGCCTCAGCGCCGAGGCCGATCCCACCAACGCCAGCCACGACGTGAACCTGGGGAACAACCGCCGGACGCTGCAGCGGGTGCTGCGACTGGGTGGCGAGCCGAGCCTCGATCCGGCCGTGAGCGACGCGACGGTGACACCGGACGAGATCGACGCGGGCCTGGCGGTGACGGTGGCGGGCACGCTGCGCAACGCGGGGGCGGATCCCACGGGCGTTTTCCAGGTGGCGGTGGTGTTCAGCGCGGACGCGACGCTCGACGCGAGCGACGTGGTCGTCGACACCTTCGACGTCGCCGGCCTCGACGGCGGCGCCACCTTGCCGGTGAGCCGGATGGTGACGGTGCCGCTGGCGCTCGATCAGCAGGTGCCGGTCTGGCGGGTGGCGCTGGTCGTCGATCCGGCCGGCCGCCTCAGCGGCGAGCTGAGCGAGGACAACAACGTGGCCTTCGCGCCCACGCCGCTCGTCGTGCGCGGCGCGACGGGCGGCTGCGCCGAGGACGTCGAGAACGAGGACAACGACACGCCCGCCGACGCCGTGCTGTTGGCGCCCGGGAGCCACGCAGGGCTCGGCATCTGCGACGCGGCCGACTGGTTCGCGATCGAGGTGCCGGCCGGGCAGGTCCTGGACGCCGCCCTGACCTGGGACGCGGCTCAGGGCGTGCTGACCTTGGTCGCGGCCGAGCCCGACGGCACGCCGCGGCGTGGCGGCGAGGGGGCTGGGGGGACGCGGTCGCTGTTCGAGGTGGCCGCCGACGCGGATCGCACCTTGCTGCTGCGCGTGGCCGGGGCGCGCCTGCAGTACGCGCTCGACGTCACGCTCCGCGACGCCCCCGCGACGCCTAACCTGCGAGTGCGCGCGGCCCAGGTGACGCCGGCCGTCGCGCAGGCCGGCGCCGACGTGGAGGTGCGCTTCGAGGTGGTGAACGCCGGCGCCACCCAGGCGGGGCCCTCGCAGGCGGGCTTCACGCTGGCGGGGCCGGGCCTGGTGGGCCTGGCGGTGGAGGGGCCCGCGGCGCCCGCGGTGGCCGCCGGCGAGTCGGTCGCGGTGAGTGGCCGCCTGAGCGTGCCGGCGGACCTCGCGGATGGCGCCTACACGGTGACGATCCGCGCCGACGCGAACGGCGCGATCGACGAAGGGGCCTTCGAGGATGACAACGAGGCGCACGCTGTCCTGCGCGTGGACGCGGATCAGGCCTGCCAGGTCGACGCGCTCGAGCCCAACGGCAGCCCGTACGAGCCCGACAACGTCTCCGATCAGGCGGCGCCGGTCGAGGTCGGTGGCTATGACGGCCTGTTCGTCTGCCGCGGCGACGACGACTGGTACGCGGTGGCCCTGGCCGAGGGCGAGCGGCTCGAGGTGGGGGTCGACTTCGTGCACCGGGACGGTGACCTCGACCTGACGCTCTACGCGCCCGACGGCGCGACCGTCCTGGACACCAGCGCCGGCCTGCAGAACAGCGAGCAGGTGTCGCTGCTGCGCGCGCCGGCCGCGGCCACCTACCTGGTGCGCGTGCACCTGGCGGTGGGGGATGGGTCCATCACACAGACCGGCTATGCGATGTCGGTCGTCGTCCAGGCCGCGGACGCCTGCGCGGACGATCGCTTCGAGCCCAACGGCAGCTCGCCCGACGCCGTCCTGCTGCCCGACGGCCGGCACGATCTGACGCTCTGCCCGGGCGACGAGGACTGGTTCCGGTTCAGCATCCCCGCGGGCAACACGGTGAGCTTCCAGGTGGCCTCGGGCGACGCGGGCGTCCGGATCGCGCTCTTCGATCCCGCCGGCCTCGAGGTCGGCAACGATCTGCGGCGCATCGCGCACGAGGCGCGGCTGTCGGGCTTCTATCGTCTTCGGGCGCGCGTGGACGCCGACGAGCCGGTGATCTATCAGCTGGTCGTGGCGGGCATCAGCGGGGTCGACCTCGCGGTGGACGCGGTGCGGCTCTCGACCGGTCGGGCGGCCGCCGGGGCCGATCTACGGGCCGAGGTCGACGTGGAGAACCTGCGCGGCGACGCGGCGCGCGATCTGGCGGTGCAGTTCCTGCTGAGCGCGGACGGGCAGCCCTCGGCGGACGATCTGGAGTTGGCCCGGGCGGTGGTGCCGGTCGTCGCGGGGGCGTCGTCGGTGACCTTGGGCCAGCGGCTGCGGCTACCCCGCGACGTCGCGGCGGGCGCCTACCAGGTGGTGGTCGTCCTTGATCCGGAACGCCAGGTGGCCGACGTGCGGCCCGGAAACAACGTGGGCACGGCCCCGCTCCAGGTGGCGGCGGCGTGCGCCGACGATGACCCCCGCACCAACGAAGGCCCGAGCACCGCGACCCCCCTGGGAGACAGCCCGCTCGAGGGCGGCGTGATCTGCGCCTTCACCGAGGACTGGTACGCCCTGGAGGTGGCCGGGCAGGGCTCGCTGTCGGTGACGCTGCGGTTCGAGCACGCGGCCGGCGATCTGGACCTGTCGCTCTGGGACGCCGCCGGCGAGCGGCTGCTGGGCGAGAGCCGCACCGAGGCAGAGGTCGAGGTGGTCACCATCGATGTCGTCGGCGCCGGCGTCATCCTGGTGCAGGTGGACGGGTTCCTGGACGCCGAGAACGCGTACACCCTGGAGTGGAGCGCACCGTGACTTCGCTGCGCGTCGCGCACTTCTCCGACACGCACGTCCTTTCGCTCGAGGGCGTGCGGGCGCGGCGCTTCCTCAACAAGCGCTGGACCGGGGCGGTGAACCTGGCGCTCAACCGTGCCAGGCACTACCGCGTCGAGGTCTTCGAGGCCCTGCTCGAGGCGGTGGTCGCCCAGGCCCCGGACCACGTCATCTGCACCGGCGATCTGGTCAACCTGGCGCTCGAGCCCGAGTTCGTCCGGGTGGCCGGGATGCTGCGCGGGGCCTTCCGGCCGGACCAGCTGACGGTGGTGCCCGGCAACCACGACGCCTATGCGCGCGATGCCGTGGTCGAGGGGTTGTTCGAGAGGTATTTCGGGGACTTCCAGCCCGATGACCTGGGCGTGGCCGGGCCCCGCTACCCGGTGACGCGGGTGCTGCCCGGGCTGCTGATCGTCGGGCTGAGCACGGCCATCCCGACGCCGGTGTTCATGGCGAGCGGGCGGCTCGGCGCCGAGCAGGTCGAGGCGATGACCGCCGCCTTTCATGCGGACGCCGCCACCGATCGCTTCCGCCTCTTGATGCTGCACCACCCGCTGCTGCCCGACCCCGAGCAGCGGCTCGACGTGATGCGGCGCCTGGGCGACGCGTCCGCGCTCATCGGGGCGCTTCGGGCGCTGGGGCCCCGCGCGCCGCAGCTCGTCGTGCACGGCCACAACCACGCCTTCAAGAGCCAACGCCTGCCGGGCGCCGCGATGCCGTTGGTCCAGGTGGCCAGCGCCAGCCGTTTCGGGGGAAGGCACGCCGCCGAGTTCAACGTCTACGTGGTGCAGGATGGGGCGCTGACCGCCATCGAGCGACATCGGCACGATCCACAGACCGGCCGCTTCGTCCCCCGTGACCCGGACGGCGTGGCGCTGGCCCAGGGAGCGTGACGGCTTGAAGCGGCGGCTGCTGCGCCTCGCGGGGGCCACCTTCGCCGCGCTGGCGCTGGTGCACGGGGCGCGCGTGTGGCAGCAGAGCGGCCGGGACGTGCAGCTATCCTACGAAGCGCCGCCGGGCGAGTTGACGGTCACCCTGTTCGACCACGAGGGCCACCGGCTTCGGCGCGCGGTCTTCCCCGGCGCGCTCCGCGATCACACCGTCGACCTGCCCGAGGGCCACTACCGAGCCCGCCTGGAGTTGGCCGGGCGACCGCCCGTCGACCGCCGCTTCGAGGTGGTCGACGACGGGGCCCTCCGCGTGTCCTACCAGCCGCGCGACGTCAGGGCAGCGGCGGATCGCAACTGAGGCCGCCGAGCGGGGGCGCGTAGACCTCGGCGGTCTGGCTGGCGTCGAAGCCGCCGCCACGCCCGGTGAGGCCGCCCGCCAACAGCACGGTGCCGTCGGGGAGGCGCGCGCTGACGTGACCCAGGCGTGGCTCGGCCAGGCTGAAGGCGCTCGCCACGAATTGATCGCGCGCCGCGTCGTAGAAGACCGCGTCATTGCCCACCACGAAGGCGCCCGGGTTGTCGAAGCTGCCCCAGCCGCCCGTCACCAGCACGCGATCGCCCAGCGCGGTGGCGCGCTGGAAGGCGCGCTTGAGCACCTCGGGGCGCACGTCGCCCAGGCCCACCGGATCGATGCGCGCGGTGGCCGCGACGGGGTCGACGTCGAGCACGAAGGCGTTGGGGGCGCACTCGACGCCTTGATCGGGGTTGTTGACGAGGCCGTCGGGGCCCACCGCGATGCCCCCCACGATCAGGACGCGCCCGTCGGGCAGGCGCGCGGCGGCGTGGTAGGCGGTGGGGTACCAGCTGCGGCAGGCGCGCGGCGTCGCGCAGGTGGGCGCGGGCTCCGGCGCGTCGAGGGTGAGCGGCTGGACCTCGATCCCCCCCACGACGTTGAGCAGCCAGCCGGGCTGCGCGCCGCAGCCGGTCACGTCGGCCCCCCACGCCAGGAAGCGCCCGCCACCCAGCGGCGTCACGGTGGGCCCGACCAGCGCCGTGCCCAGCTGCGCGCTGCGCAACCCGCCCGCGTCGATCACCTCGACGCGATCGCTGGGGATCTCGCCGGGGTAGGCGACGCCGCCGGCCAGCACCACCAGGCCGTCGGCCTCGGCGCCGCCGGGCAGGAAGCGCGGCGAGATGGCCGCGTCGACCCGCGCGAAGGCCTGGAGGGCGGGATCGAAGTACTCGGCGATCGGCTCGCTGAGGCGGCCACCCGCGGGGGCGAGCGGACCGTAGCGGTGGTTGCCTCGCACCACGGTCGGCGCGCCGCCCACCACCAGGACGCCGGCGCTCGTGGCGGTCAGGGGCCGATAGGCGAAGGCTTGGGCGGCCACGCGCGCGGCCACCATGGGGCGCTGTGGGCGGGCCACGCCGCGCTCGAGGCCAGGCAGGAACAGCCCCTCGGTCGCGTCGAAGACGTCCCACGCGGCGCCGGCTGCGCTGCCCGTGAAGGTGTCGGCGTCGGTCAGCGCGGCGCCCCCCGCGATCAGCAAGCGGCCGTCGGGCAGGCCAGCGTGCGCGGCGAAGGCCCGCCCAGCGCCGAGGCCCGCGTACTGGTTGTAGGAGGGCCCGAAGCCGGTGCCGGTGCACGAGAGCTGGTCGAGGGGACGGAAGAGGAGCGTGAGCCCGTGCTTCCGGCTCTCGTGAAGGTCGACGCCCGAGACGGTCGCGACGAGGCGCGGCGTGGCGGCGGCGCAGGCGAGGAAGCGCAGATCGGTGGCCTCGCCCACCGGGACGTCCTGCACCAGCAGGGCCTGCCCGTCGAAGCCGTCCTCGGCCTCGACGCGATCGAGGGTGATCCAGCCGGCCTCGGGGTCGCGCACCTGGATGACCAGCGCGTCCACGCCGCCGGGCAACCCACGGGTGCGCGCCGGTGTGCAGCCGTCGTTGGTGAGGGCCGCGACGGTCATCCGGGGCGCCTCGGCCGACGGGCCGTCCCCGGCCTCGCAGGCGAGGGCCACGATCGCCAGAAAACCGAGCAATTTCGGTTTGTTCATTGACACACCCACCCGGCCTTGATAGCACCCGTGCCGTCATCTTGGGAAGACGAGAGGACAGCATCATGCACGAAGCAGTCATCGTAGGCGCGGCGCGCACGGCCATCGGCAGCTTCGACGGGGCGCTGGCCTCGGTCCCCGCGCCGCGCCTGGGCGCCGCGGCGATCAAGGCGGCCCTCGAGCGGGCGGGCGTCTCACCTGACGCGGTCGACGAGGTCTTGATGGGGTGCGTCCTTCCGGCGGGCCTCGGCCAGGCGCCCGCGCGCCAGGCGGCGATCTTCGCCGGGCTGTCGAACGGCACCCCCTGCACCACGATCAACAAGGTGTGCGGCTCGGGCCTCAAGGCCGTCATGCTCGCCGCGCAGGCCATTCGCTGCGGTGACGCGCAGGTCGTGGTCGCGGGCGGTATGGAGAACATGTCGCAGGCGCCGTATCTGCTGCCCGACGCCCGCGGCGGCATGCGCATGGGGCACAAGCAGGTCATCGACAGCATGGTCAAAGACGGCCTGTGGGACGTCTACAACGACTTCCACATGGGCAGCGCCGCCGAGATCTGCGCGCGTGAGTGCCAGATCTCGCGCGAGGCCCAGGACGCCTTCGCGCGCGCCAGCTACGAGACCGCGCTGCGGGCCCAGGCCGACGGGGCCTTCGTCGAGGAGATCGTACCGGTCGAGGTTCCTCAGCGGCGCGGCGCGCCGGTGGTGGTCGACCGGGACGAGGAGCCGGGGCGCGGCCAGCCCGCCAAGATCGGGGGGCTGCGGCCGGCCTTCGAGAAGGGGGGCACGGTCACCGCGGCCAACGCGAGCAGCATCAACGACGGGGGCGCGGCGCTGGTCGTGACGAGCCGCGCCTACGCGGCTGAGCACGGTCTCCCGATCCTGGCGCGCATCACAGCCAGCGCGCAGCACGCCCAGGCGCCGGAGTGGTTCACCACGGCGCCCGCCTACGCCATCCAGAAGGCGCTCGAGAAGGTGCGGCTGACGCCCGAGGACATCGACCTCTACGAGGTGAACGAGGCCTTCGCCGTGGTCTCGCTGGCCGTCAACGCCGTGGCAAAGCTGCCCGCCGACCGGGTCAACGTGCGCGGCGGCGCGGTCGCGCTGGGTCACCCCATCGGCGCGAGCGGCGCGCGCATCCTGGTGACGCTGCTCTACGCGATGAAGCAGCGCGACGCACGGCGCGGGCTGGCCAGCCTGTGCATCGGCGGCGGCGAGGCGGTCGCCGTGATCGTGGAGCGCTGAGATGGCGACACTGCACACCCTGGGGATCGTCGGCGCGGGGCAGATGGGCGCCGGCATCGCGCACGTCGCGGCCGCGGCGGGCCTGACCGTGTTGCTGGCGGACGCCGATCGCGGGCGGGCGGAGGCGGGCAAGGCCGGCGTCGCCAAACGCATGGCGCGCGCGGTCGAGAAGGGCAAGCTGGAGGCAGCGGCGATGCACGCGGCGCTCGAGCGCATCACGCCGGTGGACGACGTGGGGGCCTTTGGCCCGGCGCAGCTCGCCATCGAGGCGGTGAGCGAGAACGAGGCGCTGAAGAGCCGCATCTTCGCCGATCTGGACGCAGTGCTGGGCGACACGGCGATTCGCGCGACCAACACCTCGTCGATCCCGATCACCCGGCTGGCGGCCCGCACGAAGTTCCCCGAGCGGTTCATCGGGATGCACTTCATGAACCCGGTGCCGGTGATGGAGTTGGTCGAGATCATCCGCGGGCTGGCGACGAGCGACGCGACCTACGAGGCGACGCAGGGGCTGGCCCAGCGGATGGGCAAGACGACGGTCGTGACGCGCGACATGCCGGGCTTCGCGATCAATCGCATCCTCATGCCGATGATCAACGAGGCCGTGTACACCCTCTACGAGGGCATCGCGTCGGCCGAGGACATCGACACCGGCATGAAGCTCGGCACCAACCAGCCGATGGGCCCGCTGACGCTGGCCGACTTCATCGGCCTCGACACCTGCCTGGCGATCATGGAGGTGCTGCATCAGGGGCTGGGCGACACCAAGTACCGCCCGTGTCCGCTGCTGCGCCAGTACGTCGAGGCCGGGTGGCTGGGCCGCAAGACCGGACGCGGTTTCCACACCTACTGAGTCGGTGCACGCCGGGGCCTCGCGCGGCGGCACCCTGGCTGGGCGGCGCCCCGCGCTCAGCTTCGAGGGCGCTCGGCTGAGAGCCGAAAGCTGAGAGCCGAAAGCTGAAAGCTGAACGCTGAAAGCTGAACGGAGGCACCATGGACGACACGCCGGTGCGCCTCGCGCGCGTCGGGGGCATCGCCACCCTCACCATCGACCGCCCCGCGGCGCTCAACGCGCTGAACACGGCGGTGCTCGACGCCCTGGCCGCGCACGTGACCGCGCTGGCGGTGGATCCGGATCTGCGGGTGGTGGTGCTCACCGGGGCGGGCACCAAGTCCTTCGTCGCGGGGGCCGACATCAGCGAGATGGCCGCGCTGGGACCCGTCGGGGCGCAGGCCTTCGCGCGGCGCGGGCACGCCACGCTCGCGGCGCTGGCTGGCCTGCCGGTGCCGGTCATCGCGGCGGTCAACGGCTTCGCGTTGGGCGGAGGCTGTGAGCTGACCTTGGCCTGCGACCTGGTCTACGCGGCAGACACGGCGCGCTTCGGGCAGCCCGAGGTGAAGTTGGGGCTCATCCCGGGCTTTGGCGGCACCCAGCGTCTCGCCCGGCGCGTCGGCGCGATGCGCGCCACCGAGATGGTGCTCGGCGGTCGCATGGTCGACGCAACCGAGGCGAAGGCGATCGGCCTGGTGCTGGACGTCTTCCCCGCCGCCGAGCTGATGGAGCGGGTCCTCGAGCGCGCTCGGGGCATCGCGGCGATGGGTCCGCTCGCCGTCCGCGCGGCCAAGGCCGTGCAGGCGCTCGGCCTCGAGGCGCCGCTGGCGACGGCCAACGCCTTCGAGCGCGACGCCTTCGCCACCCTCTTCGACACCCGCGACGCCCAGGCGGGCATGACCGCCTTCCTGGCGAAGCGCCCGACCAGCTTCGAGGGCCGATGAACCTCGTCCCCAACGCGGCGCAGCAGGCGACGCTCGAGGCGGCGCGCGTGGCGGCCGCCACCCTGCTGGCGCCCGGCGCCGCGGCGCGCGACC